>NZ_JBYCLG010000233.1:0-1928 GCF_057473785.1 Mycobacterium sp. TH-M103 | reverse complement strand
AGGCCGAGCAGAAAGCAGCGGTACCTGGCGAATTCGACGACGGCGCGTTCGGCGGCGGTGAACTCGCTGCGGCCCTGCTGGCGCGCCTTGCGGGCCAACAGGTATTGGCCGATCATCCCGGCGGGCATCTGGTCGACCTGCGGAACCGGCATCCCGTAGACCGCGACGTCCCATTTGTCCGACTTCTTGAGCGCGTTGTAGCGGACCATCGAGTGCATCAACCGGACCATGGCGGCCGCCTCGAACCCGGGGCCGTAGCGGTCGAGTGCTCCGGGGAGCGTGGTGACGGCGAAGAAACTGGCCGTCTCGTTGACCCGCCGCGCGGCCCGCTTGCCCGACAGCGCGCCGGTCAGGGCCATCGGCAGCGCGGCATAGGTGTTGGTGAAGGTCGCCACGAAGGCTCCCCGCGTGATGAACGGGGCCAGCAGCGCCGCGGGGATGCGCTCCTGCCGGGCGCCCTCACGGACCAGGTCGAAGTCGATCCACTCGGGGGTGGCCTCCATGGCGGCGATGAACGCCGCGAGTTCGGGGGGCGCGTCGGGCACGGCCTCGATCCCCTTGCGGCAGGCCGTCTTGAGCATGTCGATCAGGTGCGTGACGCTGTGCGTGGTCATCAGCGCGGCATAGGGATCGGCCACGACGTCGCCGAGCATGGTGGCCGTGCTCATCAGCTCGACGACGCGCTCGTCGTCGAGGATCGTGGCGCGCTCGGCGATCCAGGCGGGCAGGGCCGATTCGGCGTCGGGCTCGGTGGCCAGGCGGTCCGGTCGCCGGTCGAAGTCGAAGTCCCCGTACAGCTCGGGCTGCAGGTCGCGTTGGCTCCGGACCCGGCGGGCGAGCTCGGGGTAATACGCGACCATGACGACCTCCCGGGTAACTAACACTTGGTGAGTAATACTCACAACTTGTTAGTTAAGCTGTCAAGGGTGAGCACCGTGGACGTCCCGAAGCGCCGGATGACCGCCCAAGGGCGCCGCGAGCAGATTCTCGACGTCACGCACGCGATCGTCGACGCCGAAGGGTTCCACGCGGCGACGCCGAATCGCATCGCCGAAGAGGCCGGCATCAACCGGTCGTTGATCTATCAGAAGTTCGGGGATCTGGCGGGGCTGTTCGTCGAACTCATCGACCGCGAGGCGGCACGGGCCGGCGCCCAGTTCGCCGAGGCGATCGCCGGGCTGGACACCGCCCCCGGGGACCAGTCGTTGGTGCTCGCGTTCGACGGCGTGCTGGCCGCCGTCGACGCCCACCCGGCAACGTGGCGGCTGTTCTTGTTCCCGCCGCAGGGCGCTCCGCCGCAGTTGTACGCGCGCCTGGCGCAATCCCAGGCCGTCGTGCTCGAGTTCTTCGTCACGGAACTGCTGCGCCGCAATCCCGAACTGCACGAGCCGGAATACACCGCCCGGGTCCTGCACGCCGCCGGTCGCGAACTGCTGCAGTTGCACCTCAGCGACCCGCAGAACGCATCCGGAGAACGCCTGCGCACCTTTGTGCGCCGATTCGGTGCCGAGCTCTCGAAAGGTTAGCTCGCGCGCCCTCTTTCGGCGCGATAGCGACGGACCAGCGCGTCGGTGGAGCTGTCCGGCTGCGGGTCGGGGGCGGCGTCGGCGGTGAGCACCGGAAGCAACGCCTTGGCCTGCGTCTTGCCCAGTTCCACACCCCACTGGTCGAACGAGTCGATGCCCCACACGACGCCCTCGGTGAACACCTGATGCTCGTAGAGGGCGATCAGCTGGCCCAGCACCGACGGGGTGAGGCGGTCGGCCAGGATCGAGGTGGACGGCCGGTTGCCGGGCATGACCTTGTGCGGCACGACATCTTCGGGTGTTCCTTCGGCGGCGATCTCCTCGGCCGTCTTGCCGAACGCCAGCACCTGGGTCTGGGCGAAGAAGTTGCTCATCAACAGGTCGTGCATGCTGCCGTCGCCC
>NZ_JBYCLG010000232.1:0-2394 GCF_057473785.1 Mycobacterium sp. TH-M103 | reverse complement strand
GGGCGAAGTCGAAGAACCGGTGACAACCGCGGCGCTCTCCACTCTTCGGCGGCTCCCTCCGGTCTCGATACAGAACGCCACCCAGTGGTTGCACACCACCAACCGCAACCCCGGGCTGGTCGGCCTGATCCGGCGGGCCCGGCGACTGCTGCCCGGCGACCCCGAGTTCGGTGACCCGTTGTCCACCGCCGGCGACGGCGGTCCCCGCGCCGCCGCACGTGCCGCCGACCGGTTGCTGGGCGATCGCGGTGCCGCGTCGCGCGAGGTCAGCCTGGGTGTGCTGCAGCTGTGGCAGGCGCTGACCGAGGCGGTTTCCCGACGGCCGGCCAATCCGGAGGTGACGCTGGTCTTCACCGACCTGGTCGGGTTCTCCGCCTGGTCGCTGCAGGCAGGCGACGACGCGGCCCTGACGCTGTTGCGGCAGGTCGCGCAGGCCATCGAGCCGCCGCTGTTGGACGCCGGCGGGCACATCGTCAAACGGTTGGGCGACGGGCTGATGGCGGTGTTCGGCGACCCGGCCGTCGCCGTGCGGGCCGCGCTGGCCGCCGAAAGGGCCCTGCGATCGGTCGAGGTGGCCGACCATACCCCGCGGATGCGGGTTGGCATTCACACCGGGCGCCCGCAGCGGATGGCCTCCGACTGGCTCGGCGTCGACGTCAACATCGCGGCCCGAGTTATGGAACGGGCCACCAAAGGTGGAATCATGGTGTCCAGTTCGACGTTGGACCTGATACCGCAGAGCGAACTGGACGCCCTGGGCGTCTTTGCAAAACGAGCACGTAAGCCCATGTTTGCGCCCCAGCCCGCCGGGCTGCCCGCAGACTTGGCGATCTATCGCCTCAAGGCCAGTAGGGAGTTGGCAGTTTCCGATGACAGCGACGAAGCCGAATCACAGGCATAGTAGGTGTCGATGATCTACGGCATCTTGTCCCGGCTCGGCCGGATCCGGTTCACCGTCGGCTACGTGGCAGTACTGCTGGCCGTCAGTTCCGCGCTGATCGTTCTGGGCCCCCAGACGCGCGACATCATCATTCAGCGCGCCAGCACCAACCTGCACAATCTGGCCCACGGGCACCTGGGCACCCTGCTCGGCAGCGCGTTGGTCGTCGACGCGGGTCCGCTGTATTTCTGGCTGCCCTTTCTGACGTGCATGCTCGTGCTCGCCGAACTGCACCTGCGCACCATCCGGCTGGTCGTGGCGTTCGTGGTGGGGCATATCGGTGCGACGCTTCTGGTCGCCGCCGCGCTTGCCGCGGCCGTCGAGCTGCGTTGGCTACCGTTGTCGGTCACCCGGGCCAGTGACGTCGGCATGAGCTACGGCGCCCTCGCGGTCCTCGGAGCGATGACCGCGGTGATTCCCCGGCGCTGGCGGATGGCGTGGGTCGGCTGGTGGGTGGCCGCGGGCATCGCCTCGGCGATCGTCGGCGGCGATTTCACCGACGCCGGTCACACCGTCGCCGTCATCCTCGGTGTGCTGGTGTCGTCCCGGTTCCGCCAGCCGATCGTGTGGACCCCGATGCGGACCATGATGTTGGTCGCGTCCTCGGGCTTCGGGTTCCTGCTGCTGGCCCACCACTGGGCGACGATCGCCGCGGCGCCGGTCTTCGGTGCCCTGGGCGCGGTGCTGGCCTACAAGATCGACCAGGTGGTCACGGCGCGCAGGGCGGTGCCGCTCGCGGCACCGGCAGCCCCGCAGCCGGCTGTGTCCGGATAGACAGCAGCCGCTGGCCGGTCGGGCGCGCAACTCGCAGGGCGCCCGACCCCATCGCATATGATCGGCACTCGGCCGGTGCCGCGCGCGGGCCGGAATAATGGGGCGCGCCCGGCGACGATGCGGGCAACCGGACAGCCATGAGCAAGGAGAGTGCCGCCGCGTGGGTGAGCAACCCGTCGACCTGTCGCCGGAAGCGTTGGCCAAGGCGGTCACCGCCGCCCGGGAGGCCATTGCAGGCGCGGGCGACCTCGACGCGCTGGCCCGCATCAAGACCGAACACCTCGGCGACCGTTCGCCGCTGGCGCTGGCCCGCCAGGCGCTGGCCGCCGTGCCCAAGGAGGAGCGCGCCGACGCCGGAAAGCGCGTCAACACCGCGCGCGGCGAGGCCCAGCGCAGCTATGACGAACGGCTGGCGGCGCTGCGGGCCGAGCGGGACGCGGCCGTGCTGGTCGCCGAGGCCATCGACGTCACCCTGCCGTCGACGCGGCAGCCGCCCGGCGCCCGGCACCCGATCACGATCCTGGCCGAGCACATCGCCGACACCTTCGTCGCCATGGGCTGGGAGGTGGCCGAGGGCCCCGAGGTCGAAACCGAGCAGTTCAACTTCGACGCCCTCAACTTCCCGGCCGACCACCCCGCCCGCAGCGAGCAGGACACCTTCTACATCGCGCCGGAGAACT
>NZ_JBYCLG010000231.1:0-19074 GCF_057473785.1 Mycobacterium sp. TH-M103 | reverse complement strand
CCGCAGCGTCTGCAGCGCCTTGTCGGCGTGGGTGTCCATGCTGAACTCGCTGGCGATCACGTCGAGCACCGTGCGATCGGTGTCGATGACGAACGTGGTGCGCTTGACCGGCATCAACTTGCCCAGCAGGCCGCGCTTGACGCCGAACTGCGCGGCCACCGTTCCGGCGCTGTCCGACAGCAGCGGATAGTCGAACTTCTGCATCTCGGCGAACTTGGCCTGCTTGGCGACGGTGTCGGCGCTGATGCCGACGCGGACCGCCCCGACCGCGGCGAATTCGTCGGCCAGGTCGCGGAAGTGGCAGGCCTCCTTGGTGCAGCCGGGCGTCATCGCGGCGGGGTAGAAGAACAGGACCACCGGTCCGTCGGCAAGCAGGGCGCTCAGTTTGCGCGGCGTTCCCGTCTGGTCGGGAAGTTCGAAGTCGGCCACGGTGTCACCAGGGTTCATGCGCGTCAACGCTACCGCCCGCGAACGCGACCACACGGTGAAAAGTCGGCGCGAAAGTCGCCCGGGTGTCACGCTCGCGGACCCCGGCCGCGCATCTGGGAGGATGGTTCGGTGCACGACCATTTCGCCGCCACCACCTCACGGGAGGACTTCCGCCGGCTGGCCGCAGAACACCGCGTCGTTCCGGTGACCCGCAAGGTGCTGGCCGACAGCGAGACGCCCCTGTCGGCCTACCGCAAACTCGCCGCCAACCGCCCGGGCACCTTCCTGCTGGAATCCGCCGAGAACGGGCGGTCCTGGTCGCGGTGGTCGTTCATCGGCGCGGGGGCGCCGTCGGCGCTGACCGTGCGCGACGGCCAGGCGGTGTGGCTGGGCGCCGTGCCGCAGGACGCGCCCACCGGCGGCGACCCGCTGCAGGCGCTGCGGGCCACGCTGGGGTTGCTGGCCACCGCCGCGCTGCCCGGGCTGCCGCCGCTGTCGGGCGGCATGGTCGGCTTCTTCGCCTACGACCTGGTGCGGCGCCTGGAAAGGCTGCCCGAGCTGGCCGCCGACGACCTGCACCTGCCCGACATGCTGCTTCTCCTGGCCACCGATGTGGCCGCGGTCGACCACCACGAGGGCACCATCACCCTGATCGCCAACGCGGTGAACTGGAACGCCACCGACGAGCACGTCGACGAGGCCTACGACGACGCGGTCGCGCGGCTCGACGTGATGACGACGGCGCTGGGCCAGGCGCTGGAGTCAACGGTCTCCACGTTCGGCACGCCCGAACCGCGGTTCCGCGCGCAGCGCAGCGTCGAGGAGTACGGCAAGATCGTCGATTACCTCGTCGAGCAGATCGCGGCTGGTGAGGCCTTCCAGGTGGTGCCCTCCCAGCGCTTCGAGATGGACACCAACGTCGATCCGATCGACGTCTACCGGATGCTGCGGGCCACCAATCCCAGCCCTTACATGTACCTGCTGCATGTCCCGAACAGCGATGGCGCAACTGACTTTTCGATCGTCGGATCCAGCCCCGAAGCGTTGGTCACCGTCGCCGAGGGCTGGGCGACGACGCACCCGATCGCCGGGACGCGGTGGCGGGGCAACAACGAAGAAGAAGATCAGCTGCTGGAAAAGGAGTTGCTGGCCGACGACAAGGAACGCGCCGAGCACCTGATGTTGGTCGACCTCGGCCGCAACGACCTCGGCCGCGTCTGCACCCCGGGCACCGTGCGCGTCGAGGACTACAGCCACATCGAGCGCTACAGCCACGTGATGCACCTGGTGTCGACGGTGACCGGGATGCTCGACGAGCACCGGACCGCACTGGACGCGGTGACGGCCTGCTTCCCGGCCGGGACGTTGTCCGGGGCGCCCAAGGTGCGGGCGATGGAGCTCATCGAGGAGGTGGAGAAGACGCGCCGCGGCCTCTACGGCGGGGTGGTCGGTTACCTCGACTTCGCCGGCAACGCCGACTTCGCGATCGCCATCCGCACCGCGCTGATGCGCGACGGCACCGCCTACGTGCAGGCCGGGGGCGGGGTGGTGGCCGATTCCAACGGGCCCTACGAGTACACCGAGGCGTCCAACAAGGCGCGCGCGGTGCTCAACGCGATCGCCGCCGCCGAAACGCTGACCGCCCCGGATGCGACGTGACCGCTGACCGGCGGGCCCGGCTGGCGATCCGCAGCGCACAGGTGCTGCTGGTTGCGGCCGCCGTCGCGCTGTGGGCGGCGTCGCGGCTGCCCTGGGTGAGAATCCGCTCGTTCGACGGGCTGGGCCCGCCCAAGCAGGTCACTTTGTCCGGGGCGACGTGGTCTACGGCGCTGCTGCCGCTGGCGCTGCTGATGCTGGCGGCGGCCGTCGCGGCGCTGGCGGTGGGCGGCTGGGCCCTGCGCGTGCTGGCGGCGTTGCTGGCCGCGGCCAGCCTGGCGGTGGGCTACCTCGGCATCAGCCTGTGGGTCGTCCCGGACGTGGCGGTGCGGGGCGCCGATCTGGCGCATGTTCCGACCATGACGCTGGTGGGAAGCGAGCGGCAGTACGGGGGCGCCGGGGTGGCGGTGGCGGCCGCCGTGTGCACGCTGATCGCCTCCGTTCTGCTGATGCGGGCGGCCGGCGATTCCGGGTCGGCCCGTTCGAGCGCAACGAAATACGCGGCACCCGCGACGCGCCGGTCGATTGCACTGCGGGATGCCGCCGGCGGGGCGATGCTGGAGGGGCAGGAGGCGCCGGGAATGTCGGAACGGATGATCTGGGATGCGCTTGACGAGGGCCGTGACCCCACGGAGCGGCCCGACGGCTCGGACAGCGAGGGGCGGTGACGTGCCCCACGTCCAGGGCCGCTACCCTTCATGGACGTCGTCGGAATCGGCTGGGCATCGTTGCGACTAGCCGGATGACAGTGGGAAGGAAACGACAGGCATGAGTCCGGCAACCGTGCTCGACTCCATCCTCGAGGGAGTCCGCGCCGATGTTGCCGCCCGCGAAGCCCTGATCGGCCTGTCGGAGATCAAAGCCGCCGCGGCGGCGGCCGCGCCGCCGCTCGACGTGATGGCCGCGCTGCGTCAGCCCGGCATCGGTGTGATCGCGGAGGTGAAGCGCGCCAGCCCGTCGGCGGGCGCGCTGGCGACCATCGCCGATCCGGCCAAACTGGCCCGGGCTTACGAGGACGGCGGCGCGCGGATCATCAGCGTGCTGACCGAGGAGCGGCGCTTCCGCGGCTCGCTCGACGACCTCGACGCCGTGCGGGCCGCCGTCTCGGTGCCGATCCTGCGCAAAGACTTTGTGATTCAGCCGTATCAGATCCACGAGGCCCGCGCCCACGGCGCCGACATGCTGTTGCTCATCGTGGCCGCGCTGGACCAGTCGGCGCTGGTGTCGATGCTGGACCGCACCGAATCGCTGGGGATGACGGCATTGGTGGAGGTGCACACCGAGGAGGAGGCAGACCGTGCGCTGACGGCCGGGGCCAAGGTGATCGGTGTCAATGCCCGCGACCTGACGACGCTGGAGGTGGACCGGGATTGCTTCGCGCGCATCGCGCCCGGGCTGCCCAGCAACGTGATCAGGGTGGCCGAGTCCGGTGTGCGCGGCACCGGGGACCTGTTGGCCTACGCCGGGGCGGGCGCCGACGCCGTGTTGGTCGGCGAAGGCCTGGTCAAGAGCGGTGACCCGCGCGCCGCGGTCGCCGACCTGGTCACCGCGGGCACCCATCCGTCCTGTCCGAAACCGGCTCGCTAGTCACGTTGATCGCAATGAGTCGTCCGCGCGTCGAGCCTTGGTGATGGTCGGTCTGCCCCGGCCGGACCTCCCTGTGATGAGTGCGGCCATCTCCGAACCCACCCGGCACGATCCCGACCCGGGCGGGCATTTCGGCGTTTACGGCGGCCGCTACCTGCCCGAGGCGTTGATGGCGGTGATCGAAGAGGTCACCGCTGCCTACGAGAAGGAACGCGTCAACCCCGACTTCCTGGGCACCCTCGACGACCTGCAGGAGCACTACACCGGGCGGCCGTCACCGCTGTATGAGGCCACGCGGCTGTCCGAGCACGCCGGCTCGGCGCGCATCTTCCTCAAGCGTGAGGACCTGAACCACACCGGATCCCACAAGATCAACAACGTCCTGGGCCAGGCCCTGCTCGCCCGCCGGATGGGCAAGAGCCGGGTGATCGCCGAGACCGGGGCGGGGCAGCACGGCGTGGCCACGGCCACCGCGTGCGCGCTGCTCGGGCTGGAGTGCGTGATCTACATGGGTGCGGTGGACACCGCGCGGCAGGCGCTCAACGTCGCCCGGATGCGGCTGCTGGGCGCCGAGGTCGTCTCGGTCGAAACCGGTTCCCGGACACTCAAGGACGCCATCAACGAGGCATTCCGGGACTGGGTCACCAACGCCGACCGAACGTATTACTGCTTCGGCACCGCGGCGGGACCGCACCCGTTCCCGACGATGGTGCGTGACTTCCAGCGGATCGTCGGCATGGAGACGCGCGTGCAGATCCAGCAGCAGGCGGGCCGGTTGCCGGACGCGGTGGTGGCCTGCGTCGGGGGCGGATCCAACGCGATCGGCATCTTCCACCCGTTCATCGACGACCCCGGTGTGCGGCTGATCGGTTACGAGGCGGCCGGTGAGGGCGTCGAAACCGGAAGGCACGCAGCCACTTTCGCCGGAGGTTCGCCAGGGGCGTTTCAGGGATCATTCTCCTACCTGCTGCAGGACGAGGACGGTCAGACCATCGAATCCCATTCGATCTCGGCGGGTCTGGATTACCCTGGGGTGGGTCCCGAGCACGCGCATCTGAAGGAGACCGGGCGTGCCGAGTACCGGCCCATCACCGACTCCGAGGCGATGGAGGCGTTCCGATTGCTGTGCCGCACGGAAGGCATCATCCCGGCCATCGAATCCGCGCACGCGGTGGCCGGTGCGTTGCAGCTGGGTTCCGAGTTGGGTTCGGGGGCCGTCATTGTCGTCAATCTGTCGGGCCGCGGCGACAAGGACGTCGAGACGGCGGCGAAATGGTTCGGCCTCCTGGAGCCCGGCGAGTGATGACCGTGGAACAACGCGAGGCAAGCAGGCTGGGGCCGGTCTTCGACGCGTGCCGCGCCGACGCGCGTGCCGCGCTGATCGGCTACCTGCCCACCGGCTACCCCGACGTGGCGGGGTCGGTGGCCGGGATGCTCGCCCTGGTCGAATCCGGTTGCGACATCATCGAAGTCGGCGTGCCCTATTCAGATCCCGGCATGGACGGCCCAACGATCGCCCGCGCCACCGAGGCCGCGTTGCGCGGGGGAGTGCGAGTCCGGGACACGCTGGCGGCGGTCGAAGCGATCAGCGCGGCCGGCGGGCACGCCGTGGTGATGACGTACTGGAACCCGGTGCTGCGCTACGGGGTTGACGCGTTTGCGCGCGATCTGGCGTCGGCCGGCGGGTACGGTCTCATCACTCCCGACCTGATCCCCGACGAGGCCGGGCAGTGGATGGCGGCATCCGAGGAGCATCGGTTGGATCGCATCTTCCTGGTGGCGCCGTCATCGACGCCGGAGCGCCTGGTGGGCACCGTGAAGGCGTCGCGGGGGTTCGTCTACGCGGCCTCGACGATGGGGGTGACCGGGGCGCGCGACGCGGTTTCGCACGCCGCACCCGAACTGGTCAAGAGGGTGAAAGCGGTGTCGGACATACCTGTCGGAGTCGGCCTGGGGGTGCGCTCGCGGGAGCAGGCCGCGCAGATCGGCAGCTACGCCGACGGCGTCATCGTCGGGTCCGCACTGGTGTCGGCACTGACCGACGGGCTGCCCGCGTTGCGCGCGTTGACCGGAGAGCTCGTCTCCGGCGTCCGCGAGCGGGCGTCCGGTTCATGATGATGCGGCCCGAGTTCATTCCCAGCCCACCGCAGGGTGTCTGGCACCTGGGGCCGCTGCCCCTGCGCGCCTACGCGCTGTTCATCATCGTCGGCATCGTGGCCGCGCTGCTGATCGGCGACCGGCGCTGGGAGGCCCGCGGCGGCCAGCGCGGCGTGATCTACGACATCGCGCTGTGGGCGGTGCCGTTCGGGTTAATCGGCGGCAGGCTCTATCACCTCGCCACCGATTGGCGGACCTACTGGGGGCCCGGCGGCGCCGGGTTCGGGGCGGCGCTGCGCATCTGGGACGGCGGCCTGGGCATCTGGGGTGCGGTCGCGCTCGGCGGCGTCGGCGCGTGGATCGGTTGCCGCCGTCGCGGGATTCCGTTGCCGGCCTTCGCCGACGCGATCGCCCCGGGAATCGTCCTGGCGCAGGCCATCGGCCGGCTGGGCAACTATTTCAACCAGGAGCTCTACGGCCGGGAGACGACGCTGCCGTGGGGCCTGGAGATCTTCTACCGGCGCGACCCGTCGGGCTACGTCGACACCCATTCGCTGGACGGGGTTTCGACCGGCCAGGTGGCCCTGGTCGTGCAGCCGACGTTCCTGTACGAATTGCTCTGGAACCTGCTGGTTTTCGCCGCCCTGATCTATGCGGACCGATGGTTCAGGCTGGGCCACGGGCGGCTGTTCGCGCTGTACGTGGCCGGTTACTGCGTTGGTCGCTTCTGCGTCGAGCTGTTGCGTGACGATCCCGCCACCCACATCGCCGGAATCCGGATCAACTCGTTCACCTCGACGTTCGTGTTCATCGGGGCGGTCGTCTACACCATTCTGGCGCCGAAGGGTCGCGAGGATCCCGCCAGCTTGCGCGGCAACGATTACATCGCCGAAGAGGCGGAACCAGAAACCGTTCGGAGGGAAGAGCTTTCGACCGTCGCATCGCCCGCGGCGGAGACCGTGCCGGCCCCGGTGGGCACGGCCGGCGACGACCAACCCCCCGACGTGGGAGAGAAGGCCGAGCCTGCAGCCGAGGAGCCTGCAGCGGCGGAGCCTGCAGCCGAGGAGGCCGAAGCCGCGGAGGCGGTGGCCGCGGAGCCCGACGCCGCGGAGCCCGAAGCCGCGGCGTCTGAAGCCGCGGAGCCGGAGCCCGAAGCCGCGGAAGCCGAAGCCGCGGCGCCCGAAGCCGACGCGGAAGAGCCGGTTGCCGCCGGCGAAACCGAGGAACCACCAACCGAAACACCCATCGACGCGCCTGAAGCCGACGAGCCCCCCGGGCGAACGCGGCGGCGGTGGGCACTGCGTCCCCGAAGCCGGCGTTCCGGCCGTTAAAGACCCCGAAAAGCCTGCGGCTTCCCCGGCGCCTCGAGGGCCGGCGTCACACCAGTCACAGCCGCACCGGGGACAGGCAGTAGCCGTTGTGCCCGCCTTCGAGCGACAAAACCCGGGCGGCTCGCACCCTGTCGCTATGAGGCGGGCACAAAGAGTGCCGACTCCTACCAGTTACTCGTGTGGCGGATGTGATCAGCGCCCCCAAGTCCCGGCGCATCTGGCATGCTGCACATGTGACCGATCCGTCGTGGGGCGACCCCGGGTCCGGCGCGCCGCCGCCACCGCCGCCCGGATATCCGCCGCCCTACCATTACTACCCGGCGCCCGGGCCTTACTTCGACCCGTCCGCACCCTTCGGCCGTCACCCCCTGACCGGACAACCCTTTTCGGACAAATCGAAAGTCGTGGCGGCCCTTCTGCAGCTGCTCGGACTGCTCGGCCTCGTCGGGCTCGGTCGCATCTACCTCGGCCAGACGGGCTTGGGGATCGCGCAGTTGATCGTCGGCCTGGCGACGTGCGGACTCGGCGCCGTCATCTGGGGCATCGTCGACGCCGTCTTGATATTGACCGACAAGGTCAGCGATCCCGAGGGCAGGCCGTTGCGTGATGGCACCTGAGGAGGCGTCGCGGGCGGGGCCGCGCCTTCAACGCCTCTACACCGCGGCCGGCACGTCGGTACTGCTGGCCGGCGCACTGGGTTATGTCGCTCGCGTCGACCCGCATCACGCGCACTCGCTCTACCCGCCGTGCCCGTTCAAGTGGCTCACCGGCTGGAACTGCCCCTTGTGCGGGGGGCTTCGGATGACGCATGACTTGCTGCACGGCGACCTGCCGGCCGCCGTCAGCGACAACCTCTTCGCGCTCGTCGGTATCCCGCTGCTGGCCGGGTGGCTTCTGCTGCGCCGCCGCCACGGCCGGGAGCCGTTGCCGATACCGGCCGCGCTGGCGATCACGCTCGTCGCGGCCGTGTGGACGGTGGTGCGCAATCTTCCCGGATTTCCGCTCGTGCCGACCGTTCTCGGTGGGTAGCGGCCCCGTGTCGCGGTTTCTCGGGTGGCTAATCGCGGCGCCACCCTGCGGTCACCCCCGTTGCAACCGGCAAGACTATGCTGGGTCGGCGTGAGTAGACGCGGGAAGATCGTCTGCACCCTTGGCCCTGCAACCCAATCCGACGAACTGATTCTGGCGCTGGTCGAAGCCGGAATGGACGTGGCCCGTTTGAACTTCAGCCACGGCGACTACGCGGATCACAAGGCCGCCTACGAGCGCGTGCGGGCCGCCTCCGACACCACCGGCCGCGCCGTCGGTGTGCTCGCCGACCTGCAGGGCCCGAAGATCCGGCTGGGGCGCTTCGCGACCGGGCCCACCTACTGGGCCGACGGGGAGACGGTGCGGATCACCGTCGCCGAATGCGAGGGCAGCCACGACCGGGTGTCGACCACCTACAAGCGACTGGCCAAAGACGCCGCGGTCGGCGACCGCGTCCTGGTCGACGACGGCAAGGTTGGCCTGGTGGTCGATGCCATCGAGGGCGACGACGTGGTCTGCACGGTCGTCGAGGGCGGTCCGGTGAGCAACAACAAGGGCATGTCGTTGCCCGGCATGAACGTGTCCGCCCCGCCCTTGTCGGAGAAGGACATCGCGGACCTCACCTTCGCGATGGAGCTCGGCGTCGACATCGTCGCGCTGTCGTTCGTGCGCTCGCCGTCGGACATCGAGCTGGTGCACGAGGTGATGGACCGGCTCGGCCGGCGGGTGCCGGTGATCGCCAAGCTGGAAAAGCCCGAAGCCGTCGACAATCTCGAGGCCATCGTGCTGGCATTCGACGGCATCATGGTCGCTCGCGGCGATCTGGGTGTCGAATTGCCTCTGGAAGAGGTTCCGCTGGTGCAGAAGCGGGCCATCCAGATGGCCAGGGAGAACGCCAAACCCGTCATCGTGGCCACCCAGATGCTGGACTCGATGATCGAGAACTCGCGACCGACGCGCGCCGAGGCCTCCGACGTCGCCAACGCCGTGCTCGACGGCGCCGACGCGCTGATGCTGTCCGGGGAGACCTCGGTGGGCAAGTACCCGATGGCCGCGGTGAAGACGATGTCGCGCATCGTGTGCGCCGTCGAGGAGAACTCCACCGCCGCGCCGCCGCTGACCCACGTGCCGCGCACCAAGCGCGGGGTGATCTCGTATGCGGCCCGCGACATCGGCGAGCGGCTCGATGCCAAGGCGCTGGTCGCGTTCACCCAGTCCGGTGACACCGTGCGGCGCCTGGCCCGATTGCACACCCCGCTGCCGCTGCTGGCCTTCACGGCATGGCCCGAGGTGCGCAGCCAGCTCGCCATGACGTGGGGCACCGAGACGTTCATCGTCCCGATGATGAAGTCCACCGACGGCATGATCCGCGAAGTCGACAGATCGCTGCTCGACCTCGGTCGTTACAAGCGCGGTGACCTGGTGGTGATCGTCGCCGGCGCCCCGCCGGGCACGGTAGGTTCGACCAACCTGATCCATGTGCACCGGATCGGGGAGGACGACGTCTAGCCCGAAGGAGAGCCCGTGCCGGCCGGTGATGCGATGAACGATGCGCCCGACTTCAAGGAACTGCTGGCGGTCCTGGACCTGGACCGCGTCGCCGACGACCGGTTCCTCGGCTCGCACCCCAGCAAGAACCCGATGCGGACGTTCGGCGGGCAGCTCATGGCGCAGTCGTTCGTCGCGAGCAGCCGAACGCTGCCTTCGCAGGGCCTGCCGCCCAGCGCGCTCTCGGTGCATTTCGTCAACGGCGGCGACACCGCCAGGGACATCGAATTCCGGGTCACGCGGCTGCGCGACGAGCGGCGCTTCGCCAACCGGCGCGTCGACGCGGTGCAGGACGGCGTGGTGCTGTCCTCGGCGCTGATCTCCTACATGTCCGGCGGCCCCGGCCTCGAGCACGGCGTCAAGCCTCCGCAGGTCGGGCAGCCCGAGAACCACCCGCCGATCGGCGAGTTGCTGCGCGGCTACGAGGAGACCGTCCCGCACTTCGTCAACGCCCTGCATCCGATCGAATGGCGCTTCACCAACGATCCCTCCTGGGTGATGCGGGACAAGGGCGAGCGCCTCCCGCACAACCGCGTGTGGCAGAAGGCGCTGGGCGTGCTGCCCGACGATCCGGTGCTGCACACCGCCGCCCTGGTTTACTCCTCGGACACCACGGTGCTCGACTCGGTCATCACCACCCACGGCCTGTCCTGGGGTTACGATCGCATCTTCGCTGCCTCGGCCAACCATTCGATCTGGTTCCACCGGCAGGTCAACTTCAACGACTGGGTGCTTTACTCGACGTCCTCGCCGGTGGCCGCCGACTCCCGCGGGCTGGGAACCGGGCATTTCTTCGACCGCGCGGGGCAAGTCATCGCCACGGTGGTGCAGGAGGGCGTCCTGTTATATTTCCCGTCCGCCGGCCGATAGAGGAATTGCCGGACCCGCACGTCAGCCCCCGATTTCGGCCGACAACGCCACGATTGGCGCGTAGCTTCGCACCAGGCCGGGTATTTGGTGTGGAGGCGGCGGGCTGTCGCCCAGCTAACGTAAGCGCATCGGGAGGTGAAGGTGAACGGGCCGCTGGTGGATGTCGTAGCAAAGCCCCCCGCCCGCGAACGCGTGGTCGTCAGCGTCGACTCGCGGGCGGCCCGCCTGATCGGCGCCCTGGCCCTGCTGTGCGCGGCGTGCTGGCTGATCGAGATCGTCGCCCGCCAGCATGGGCGGCCGGACTGGTATCACTCCGACCGTGTGGCGTGGTCGCTGACCGTTTTGGTCGCGGTCGGGTGGATCGCCCGCGGCATCTTCCTGGGCCGTCCGGTGACGGCCGCCCATGCCACCGCCGCCGCCCTGTGCCTGCTGGCCGGGCTGGGACTGCAGGTGCTGGCGTTCGACCTGATCGGGGACCTGGTTATCGCGAGTTCAGGCCTGGTGTTGATGTGGCCGACGACGTCGCATCCGCGGCCCGAGGATCTGCCGCGGGCCTGGAGGCTGATCGACGCCACCCGTGGCGACCCGCTGGCGCCGTTCACGATGCAGACGGGCAAGACCTTCCACTTCAGCGCGGATGGCGGGGCGGCGCTGGCTTACCGGACGCGGTTGGGCATCGCCGTCGTCGGGGGAGACCCGATCGGCGAAGAGGCGCAGTTCCCGCACCTCGTCGCCGACTTCGCGGCCATGTGCCACGCCCACGGCTGGAGGATCGCAGTGATCGGGTGCAGCGAAGCGCGCCTCGGGCTGTGGCAGGATCCGGTCGTGATCGGCCACTCGCTGCGTGCCGTGCCGATCGGCCGCGACGTCGTCGTCGACGTGCCCGGTTTCGACCTGGTGGGGCGCAAGTTCCGCAACTTGCGGCAGGCGGTCAAGCGCACGCACAACTGCGGCATCACCACCGAGATCGTCGCCGAGCAGGAACTCGACCACACGCTGCTGGCCGAGCTCACCGAGGTGGTTCGGGAGTCCACCAAGGGCGCGCACAGCGATCGCGGCTTCCACATGAACCTCGACGGCGTGCTGGAGGGCCGCTTCCCCGGCATACAGCTGATTCTGGCCCGGGACGCTGCGGGCAAAGTGCAAGGGTTCCACCGCTACGCGACCGCGGGCGGCGGCACTGAGATCACCCTCGACGTGCCGTGGCGCCGGCGCGGGGCCCCCAACGGGATCGACGAGCGGCTCAGCGTCGACATGATCATGGCCGGCAAGGAGAACGGGGCTCAGCGGCTGTCGCTGGCGTTCGCGGCGTTCCCAGAGATCTTCGAGGAAAAGCACCGAGGCCGGCTACAAGCCGTCTTCTACCACCTGATCCACGTCCTCGACCCGCTGATCGCGCTGGAGTCGCTGTACCGGTACGTGCGGAAATGGCATGCGCTTGACGCGCGACGCTACGCGCTGATCTCGATGACGCAGCTGGTGCCCCTGCTGTTCGTGCTGTTGTCGCTGGAGTTCATGCCGCGCCGGCGTCACCTGTAAATGGCCGGAAAGCGTTGCGGCGCAAGTAATTACCGCTGACTAAGCGTCCACGGCGCTGGACGGCGGCCCGTTCCGCGAAGCGGCGGGGATGAACCGGCGACCGGCTACTATTTCCTATGGCCACATACGCGTATCGATGCACGCAACACGGCGAGTTCGACGTCAGATGCCCGTTGGGAACGGCGCCCGCCGAGTCGGCGTGTCCGGTATGCAACGGCTGGGCAGGCCGCGTCTTTCGTGCGCCGATGCTGTCGCTGGCGCCCCGCGCGTTGGTGACCGCAATCGACCGAACCGAGAAATCGCGCGACGAACCCGAGGTGGTGTCGGCTCTGCCGCCACGATCGGCGCCAGCGCACAATCCGGCGCCGGCACAGAATCCCGCATGGCGGCGTCTCCCGCGGCCGTGAGCGACTCCTCGCCGGCAAGCCCCGGCTTTTAGCGCTTTCCTCGAGCGGCGGTCATCAGGATCCGGCAGAAGCCGTCGGGACGCCCACCCCGGGGTCGATTTGCGTCGGCCCATCGGCTGAGGGACGCACATCGATGTCGAAGATCTCGGTGGGGATGTAAACCGTTGAACACGAGTTCGGGATGTCAACAACGCCGGAGAGTCTGCCCTCGATCGGTGCCGAACCAAGAATCATGTACGCCTGGATAGGGCTGTAGCCGAACTTGGACAGGTAGTCGATCGCGTGTAGACAGGCTCGCTGGTAGGACAGGTGCGAGTCCAGGTAGCGCTGGACGCCGTCGAGCGTGACCGACGTTCCCGAGAACGCCAGCCATTGGCTGAATTGCGGGCTGACGTTGCCGGGCAGGAAGATCGCGTTCTCGGTGACGCCGTAGGTCTCCATCCCGCCTTTGATCAGGTCGACGTGCAGGTCCAGAAATCCGCCCATCTCGATGGCGCCGCAGAAGGTGATCTCGCCGTCTCCCTGGGAGAAGTGCAGGTCTCCCACGGACAGGTTTGCGCCGTCGACGAAGACCGGATAGAAGACCCGTGTTCCCTTGGTGAAGTTCTTGATGTCCTGGTTGCCGCCGTTCTCCCGCGGCGGAGCGGTGCGTGCCGCCTCGGCGGCAACCCGATCGAATTCCTCACCGGAGAGGCTGCCCAGGATCGCCGAATCCGCCAGGGGCGGCAGCGCCAGCGGTGGCACCCGGTCCGGGTCGGTGTCGATGAGTGCCTGTTCACGGGCGTTCCATTTCGCCAGTAGCTCCGGCGAGGGCGCCGTCCCCATCAGCCCAGGATGCACGATGCCCGTGTACGACACCCCCGGCACATGTCGCGATGTGGCCACCCCACCCTGAAAGTCCCAGACGACCTTGTAGGCGTCGGGGAACTGCTCGGTCAAGAACCCGCCGCCGTTCTGCTTGGCAAATACGCCGGTGTAGCCCCAGCCCTGGCCGGCCAGCGGTCCCGAGTCCTCCTGGGGGAGGGGTCCGACATCGAGGATGTCGACGATGAGCAGGTCACCGGGCTTGGCGCCCCGCACGGCGATCGGCCCGCTGAGCACGTGCACCGCGGCGAGTGGCGCGTTCAGGATGTCTTCCGCGGAGTCGTCGTTGTGGATCGCGCCATCGAACCACTCACGGCAGTGGACCCGAAACGTGTCTCCCGGTTTCACCTCAACCTGAGCCGGGATGGCCCAGTGCCACCGATTGTGGCCGACTATCTGCTGGTCGGTGAATGACTTGGTGGAATCAAGTGGAAAGACTACCTGTGGCACAAGGCCTCCTGATTGTTGCGGGCGTGGACTTCCTGCAGTGGCTAGACGAAAATCTACAAGCCAACGCCGCAATAGCCAGGACCTCTGCGCGTTCCGCTTGAGTAACTGCATCGAAAAATGCTGCGGTGCAGACTATTGCGCTGAACCACGACTTCCGACACGCTGATGCGCCGAGGTGTCGCAGATCCGTAGTGGTACGCACCGAGGTTGCTGCGCCGGCAAACTCGCGCAGCAACGCGTCGTCCTTGCGGTGATCGGTCCCGAGTTCGACGAACTAACTTATGACCACAACGGTTTCGGGCATCGCCCTGCCCGGCGGGACGTCGTTGCCCGCAAGCGCGTGGGACGTGCCCGGGCGCGATGGCGGCGCGGATCAACTGGTCCGTGCGGCAGGTTCGATGTGCAGTTGCAGGCAGTCCACGCCCGCGGGCAGGTGGTGGGTGGCCACGACCACGGTCCGCGCCGCTGCGAACAGGCCGTGACCGTCGCCGCCGAGCAGGTCCTCCAGTAGCCGGCCCGCGTCCGCCGCGTCGAGATGCTCGGTGGGCTCGTCGAGCAGGACGATCCGGGCGGGTGAGATCACCGCCCGCGCCAGCAGCAACCGCCTGCGCTGGCCCGCCGACAGCGCCTGGGCGCCCCCGGTCAGCACCGTGGACAGGCCGTCGGGCAGACCGGCCAGCCACGCTCCGAGCCCGACGGCATCCAGCGCCGCCGTCAGCTGGTCGTCGCCGCAGTCGCCGCGGGCCACCAGCAGGTTGTCCCGGACGGTGGTGGCGAACACGTGCGCGTCCTCGGCGAAAAAGCTGACGGCACGGGGTAGTCGGTCGTCGTCGAACCGGCGCAGGTCTGTTCCGTCCAGCAGCACCCGGCCCTCCAGCGGGGGCAGCAGCCCGGCCAGCGTCATCAGCAGCGTCGTCTTCCCCGAACCGCTGGGACCGGTGACGGCCAACCGGGAGCCAGGCGGCAGGTCGAGCTCGATCCCGCCCGGCCCCGCCGCATCAGAGTGACCGCACCGGACGGCGGCTGACAACCGGCCGGTGCCGGCCGGGGGCGGCTCCGCGGCCCGCGCGGGTCCGGTCGCAGCCTCTGGCGTCAGGTCGAGCAGGCGCCGCGCGGCGATCCGCGACCGCGTCAGCTGCACGGCGGCGGCCGGCAGCGGTGTCGTCGCCTCGAAGGCCGACAGCGGCAACAACATCAGCACCGCCAGGGTGGTCGGTGCGACCGAGGGGGCCAGGCCGATGCCGGCCGCCACCGCGCCGAGCACGCTGACCCCGATCGCGACGGTGGGCATCGCCTCGGCAATCGCGGCCGGGCGGGCCGCGGCATCCAGGGCATCGCCCCACGCGCGCTGGCGGCGCTGCGACTCGGCGATCACCCCGCCCAGCGCGCCGGCGACACGCAGCTCCGGCGCATGCTCGAGCGCGAGCATCGCCGACGCGTCACGCCGGGCATGGTGCCGGCGGGCGAGCTCCTCCCGGGTGGCCGCTGCCCGGCCGGCCAGCCGGGGCGCCAGCACGCCCGCGAACAGCAGGCAGACTGCCAGCACCGCCGCCGCCGCCGGGGAGATGGCCGCGATTACCGCGGTCGCGGCTACTGCGAGCACCGCCGCGACGCCGATCGGCACCAGCGCGCGTACCAGCACGTCGGCCAGTTCGTCGACATCGGCGCCCACGCGCGCCACCAGCTCGCCGCTGGACAACCGTGCGGCGGCGCCGGCCGGCCCCCGGGCCAGCCGGCGATAGATCTGCGTCCGGGCGGTGCCCGCGGCGCGCAGCGCGGTGTCGTGGGTGGCCAGCCGCTCGCAGTAGTGGAGCAAGCCCCGCGAGATCGCGAACGTGCGCACCGCCACCACCGCGATCGACAGGTCCAGCACCGGCGGCATCTGCCAGGCCCGGGTGATCAGCCACGCCGAGACACCGGCCAGGGCCAGCGCGCTGCCCAGCGACAGCACGCCCAGCCCGATCGCCGCCAGCACGCGGGGCAGCCGCGGACGCAACAGGCGCAGGGCGGCGGGGAGCGGGTCAGACTGCCGCATACCGCACCCCGGTCGCGGCGGCGACCTCGACGACCCGGTCCCCGACGGCCACGACGGGCTCGCGGTGGCCGACGACCACCACGGTCGCGCCGGCGCGCGCCCGGTCGACGATGGCGCGCAGCACGAGCGCCTCGGTGCGGGCGTCCAGGTGCGCGGTCGGTTCGTCGAGCAGCAGCAATGGCGCCGCCGACCCGAGCGCTCGCGCGAGCCCCAGCCGCTGCCGCTGCCCCAGGGACAGCCCGACGCCCCCGCGCCCGAGCACGGTGTTCACCCCGTCGGGCAGCTCGGCCAGCACGGTGTCGAAAGCCGCTGCGGCGCAAGCGGCGTCGCGATCGGCCAGCGGGCCGAACAGGTCCAGGTTGTCGGCGACGGTACCCGGGACCAATACCGGTCGCTGCGGCAGCCAGGACAGCTGCCGCCACCACGCGCCCGGTTCGAGGTCGGCGACGTCGACCCCGGCCACGGTGACGCGGCCCGACGACGGCGGCGTCAGGCCGGCGATCGCCTGCAGCGTGGTGCTCTTGCCGGCCCCGTTGCGTCCCGTCAGCACCGTCACGCGGCCGGGTTCGAGCACGGCGGTCAGGTCGCACGGCGCGCGACCGTCACGGCCGGTGACGCTGAGGTTTTCCAGGCGAATCTCGGCGCCGCGCGCGGCCACGGTGCGGTGCCGCGGCGTCGCGGCCTCCGGTTCGCCGATGAGCGCGAATGCCCGGTCGGCGGCGGCCCGGCCGTCCTGGGCGGCGTGGAATTCCACGCCGATGCGACGCAGCGGCCAGTACACGTCCGGCGCGAGCAGCAGCACGGTCAGCCCGGTGGCCAGCGACATCTCCCCGAACACCAGCCGCAGGCCGATCCCGACGGCGATCAGCGCCACCCCCAGCGTGGCCAGCAATTCGAGCACCAGCGCCGAGAGGAACGCGATCCGTAGCGTCGCCATCGCCGACCGACGGTGGGCGGCGGCCAGTTCGGCGATCCGGTGTTCGGGGCCCGTGGCGCGGCCCAGCGCCCGCAGCGTCGGGATCCCGGCGATCAGGTCCAGCAGCCGCGCCTGCAGCGTCGTCATGGCCGTCAGCGCCGCCGCCGACCGCTCCGCGGTCGCCAGCCCGATCAGCACCATGAAAAGCGGTATCAGGGGCAGGGTGATCACCACGATCACCGTTGATTTCAGGTCGTAGCAGGCGATCACGGCCACGGTCGCCGGCGTCAGGATCCCGGCGAGCACCAGCGTGGGCAGGTATCCGGTGAAGTACGGGCGCACGCCGTCGAGACCGCGCGTGACCACCACCGCGGCGTCGTCGCGCTGCGCGGCGAGTTCGGCCGGCGGGCGGGCGGTGACCGCCGCCAGCACCTGGCCGTTGAGATCGGCGATGACCGCGCTGGCTCCCCGTTGGCCCAGCCGCGCCTGCAGCCAGTGCGTCACGGCGCGCACCGCCCACAGCGCGGCCAGGGCCGACAACGGGCCCAGCCAGCCGCGCAGTCCGGGCGGGGGGTGGGCCACCGCGCGGGCGACGAGGTGCCCCAGCACGATCGCCGAGCCGACCGCGCAGGCCGAGATCACCACGCCACAGCCCACCGCGGCGACCAGGTAGCGGCGCACCGCGCCCGATGCCCGCCACAGTCGCGGGTCCAGCGGCCCCCTGGTGGTTTGCGCGTCGTTCGCGCTCAGGAGCCGCGCCTCGCCAGGCCGATGGACGCCGGTATCCGCTCAGCCGAAATCCGTTGCCGGAAAACCCAATACGTCCACGCCTGGTATACCAGCGTCAAGGGCAGCATGAACACCGTCACCCACGTCATGATCTTGAGCGTGTAGGGGGTGGACGAGGCGTTGTAGATCGTCACGCTCCATTGCCTGTTCAGCGTCGAGGGCACCAGGTTCGGATACAGCGCGCCGAACAACAGGACCACCACGGCGGCAACGACCGCCGCGACGCAGGCGAACGCCCAGCCGTCGGAAACACGGCGCCACACCAGGCCCACCGCCGCCAGTTGGGCGACCACCGCGGCCGCCAGCACCAGCCACGTCCAGCTCTTGCCGTAGGCCAGCTGGGTCCACAGGCCGAAGCCCCCGACCAGTGCGGTCACCGGAAGCGACAGCCACACCGCGAACCGGTGGGCGTCGTCGCGCATGGTTCCGGAGGTCTTCAGCGCCACGAATACCGCGCCGTAGAACGCGAACAGTCCAGCCGTGGCCAGCCCGCCGAAAAGCGTGTAGGGGTTGAGCACGTCGGTGATCGACAGGTTTACCCGGCCGGCGGCGTCCACCGGAAGCCCGCGCACCAGGATCGCGAACGCCACGCCCCACAACACGGCGGGCAGCCAGGACCCGGCCGCGATACCCAGATCGGCCCAGACCCGCCAGCGCGTGTCGTCGATCTTGCCCCGCCACTCGATCGCGACCGAGCGCACGATCATGCCGACCAGGATGGCCAGCAGCGGCAGGTACAGGGTGGAGAACAAGGTGGCATACCACCCGGGGAACGCGGCGAACATCGCCGCGCCGCCGGTGATCAGCCACACCTCGTTGCCGTCCCACACCGGCCCGATGGTGTTCAGGGCCGCGCGGCGGTGCAGTTCGGGGTCGCCGATGCCGACGCGGGCGAATGGCTCCATCAACATGCCGACGCCGAAGTCGAAGCCCTCGAGAATGAAGAAACCGAGAAACAACGCGGCGATGGCGCCGAACCACAACTCTTGCAGACCCACCGATCAGCTCCCTTCCGAACCCGACCCCGTCGACGCCCCGGTAGGCACCTCAGTAGGCAAAAGACAACGGTGCCACCTCGTCCGCGCCGGGTGGCGGGGGCGGCGCCGGTTCGGCGTCGTGCTCCAGCGGGCCCTCGGTGACGTAACGTTTCAGCAACCAGAACCAGCCCACCGCAAGGACCCCGTAGACCAGCGTGAACGTCACCAACGAGGTGACCACCATGGCGGGGGCGTGATGCGAGACCGCCTGGCCGACGGTGAACCGCACCTGCTGGTCACCGGTCGGGTTGGGTGCGACGATCCACGGCTGGCGGCCCATCTCGGTGAACACCCACCCCGCCGCGTTGGCCAGGAACGGGGTGGGAATCGTCACCAGCGCCAGCCGCGAGAGCCACCGCTGATCGGGATTGCGGCCACCGCGGGTCAACCAAAGCACCGCCAACGCGAACAGCACCGGGATCGCCAGCAGCCCGATCATCGCGCGGAACGCCCAGTACGTGACGAACATGTTGGGCCGGTAGTCGTTCGG
>NZ_JBYCLG010000230.1:0-2996 GCF_057473785.1 Mycobacterium sp. TH-M103 | reverse complement strand
ATGTCAACCCGGTACCCCGGTCGCGGGTGGGGCGAATCGCCTGGTCAATGTTTCGCCACCCCGTAAAGAGCCGCGAATTTCCCGCCAAGAACGAACGCTTGGTGACCGCCGAGGAGATGTTGCTGTTCGGCGTGTAACCGCCCCTCACCACGCACTCACCGGTCCGCGGAGAGTTTGCTCGGTGCTGCCGAAGCGCTATTTCGCCCCGTCCCACAGCCCCGAATCCCGGATGGCCTCGGCCATCGGTTCGAGCACGGCGGGGTCGTGCGGCGGGGCGATGTAGACGATGCCCAGATCGAGGCCCTCGGCGGCGAGCCCGGCGGCGTCCTCGAGCACCTTGCGGTAGTTGCGCTCCCGGTCCAGCCCGAGGTGCGCGGACAGCGTGATCTCCTTCGGGTCGCGTCCGATGTCCGCGCAGCGTGCGGCCAGCACGTCGCGCTTGCGGGCGAACTCCTCCGGTGAGCCACCGGCGAAGTTCCAGTGCTGGGCGTAGCGCGCGGTGATCGGCAGGGTGCGCTTCTCGCCGCTGCCGCCGATGCAGATCGGCGGGTGCGGGCGCTGCGGCCCCTTGGGTTCGTTGCGGGCGCCCTCGAGCCGGTAGTACTTGCCGTCGAAGTCGGTGATCTCCTGGCTGAGCAGGCTGATCAGCACCTGGCACGCCTCCTCGAAGCGGTCGAAGCGTTCCCGGATGCCGCCCAACTCGATGCCGTAGGCGCCGGACTCCTCCTCGTTCCAGCCGGCGCCGATCCCCAGTTCGAGCCGCCCGCCGGAGATGATGTCGAGCGCGGCGGCCATGTTGGCCAGCACCGCGGGGTGGCGGTAGTGGACGCCGGTGACCAGGGTGCCCAGCCGCAGCCGGCTGGTGGCCTGGGCCAGCGCCGTCAGCGTCGTCCAGCCCTCCAGGCAGGGACCGGTGCTGTCGGAGAAGATCGGATAGAAGTGGTCGAAGGTCCACCCCGATTCGTAGACCTCGATGTCGTCGGCCGCCCGCCAGACGGCCAGCATGTCTGCCCAGGTGGTGTTCTGGGGGGATGTCTTGAACGCGAATCGCATGCTCTCGACGGTAGCCGATCTTTATGACGCGCAACTAAACTCGAGCGGTGGGTGACGCGCTGGGGATCGACACCAGGGTCATGCTGCTGGCGGCGGGTCTGATCTTCCTGCTGGCCCTGGTTCTCGGGGTCTGGAAGTACCGGCAGATCATGGCCTCCGGCGAGGGCCGGGCACATCCCTACGTCGACATCGCGCACCGGGCGGCGTTGCTCTACTCGTTCGCGACGCTGCTGGTCGCGGTGTTCGTCGAACTCAGCGCCTGGCCGGCGTGGGTGAACCTGACCGCGGCGGGCGTCGTCGTGTTCTTCTTTGTCGCGGCCATTCTCAGCTACGTCGGCCACGGCGCGCGGCGTGACACCGTGAATCAGTTCGAGAAATCCGGCCGGGCACTGGCGCTGGGGATGGCCCTGCTGATCGCCGGCGAGATCGGCGGGTTCGCGGTTCTTCTCGCCGGGTTCGTCGCCGGGCAGCTGTGGTGAGCTGCTTCGCGTGGCTTCGCCCCGCGGGCGCGGGCACACTGGAGGAATGGATCCGGTAGTCGCGCTGCGACAGATCGCCTACTACAAGGACCGGGCGCGGGAAGACTCCCGGCGTGTCATGGCGTACCGCAACGCGGCCGACGTCGTCGAGGGCCTGGACGGCGCGGCCCGCGAGCGGCACGGCCGGGCCGACAGCTGGCAGTCGCTGCCGGGCATCGGGCCCAAGACCGCCAAGGTCATCGCGCAGGCGTGGTCGGGTCGCGAGCCCGACGCCCTGGTCGAACTGCGTTCCACGGCAAACGATCTCGGGGGCGGAAAGATCAGGACGGCCCTGCGCGGTGATCTGCACCTGCATTCGAACTGGTCGGACGGGTCGGCGTCGATCGACGAGATGATGGCCACCGCGGCGGCGCTGGGCCACGAATACTGCGCGCTGACCGATCATTCGCCGCGGCTGAAGATCGCCAACGGCCTGTCCCCGGACCGGTTGCGCGAGCAGCTCGACGCGATCGACGGGCTGCGCGAGAAGTTCGCGCCGATGCGCATCCTCACCGGGATCGAGGTGGACATCCTCGAGGACGGTGGCCTGGACCAGGAACCCGAGCTGCTGGAGCGCCTCGACGTGGTCGTGGCCAGCGTGCACTCCAAGCTGTCGATGGATGCGGCGGCCATGACCCGCCGCATGATCCGAGCCGTCTCCAATCCCCACGCCGACGTGCTGGGCCACTGCACCGGCCGACTGGTCTCCGGCAACCGCGGCATCCGACCCGAGTCGAAGTTCGACGCCGAGGCGGTGTTCAGCGCCTGCCGCGAGCACGGCACCGCGGTGGAGATCAACTCCCGGCCCGAGCGGCGCGACCCGCCGACCCGGTTGCTGAACCTGGCGCTCGAGATCGGCTGCATCTTCAGCATCGACACCGACGCGCACGCGCCCGGTCAGCTGGACTTCCTCGGCTACGGCGCCCAGCGCGCGCTGGACGCCGGCGTGCCCGTCGACCGGATCGTCAACACCTGGTCCGCGAACGAGCTGCTGGAGTGGGCGGGCTCAGTCGGGTAGGTGCGGCGTCTCCACGCCGGTCTCGCGGCCGAGCAACACCGACGGGGTGAGTGCGGATCTGCCGTAGCGGCGGCGCACCGTGTCGATCGCCTCGTCGACGGCGAGCCGGTCCCGGTGAACGGCAGCATCAGCTGCTGGGCGCCGCCGCCGTCGATGCCCGACACCGCGAAGCCGATCGGGGTCAATCCGCGCTCGGCGGCCAGGACGGGTTGCGTCGCCGACGTGGGCGATGCCAACGTTCGCGAGCGGGTGGCCCGCCCGATGCCGTCGAACCGCAGCCGCAGCACCACGGTGCGGCCAGCTGCGCGCAGCCGGGCGGTGATCCGGTCGACCAGGTTGACCACCACCGCGTCGAGGCGGACAGGCGACATCGCGGAGTCGGCCCGGCCCAACGCCCGCTGCGCACC
>NZ_JBYCLG010000229.1:0-7363 GCF_057473785.1 Mycobacterium sp. TH-M103 | reverse complement strand
CTCCTCGGGCCGTATCACGGCCCGCATCGTCGCCGGGCCCGGTCACATCGCCCGCCTCCTCCTCGGGCCGTATCACGGCCCGCATCGTCGCCGGAACTAAGCTCAGTCGTCATGCGCGCCGTGCTGATCGTCAACCCCACAGCAACGTCCACCACACCCGCCGGCCGCGACCTGCTGACGCACGCACTCAAGAGCCGCCTGCAGCTCACCGTCGAGCACACCAACCACCGCGGCCACGGCACCGAGCTCGCGCAGGCGGCCGCGAAAGACGGCGTCGACCTGGTCGTGGTGCACGGCGGCGACGGCACGGTCAGCGGCGTCGTCAACGGCCTGCTCGGAAGCCCCGGGGCGACACCACCGTGGCACGTGCCCGCGGTCGCGGTGGTCCCCGGCGGCTCGGCCAACGTGCTGGCCCGGTCGCTGGGCATTTCCCGCGACCCGGTCGCGGCCACCAACCAGCTCATCCAGCTGCTCGACGACTACCGCCTTCACCAGAGGTGGCGCCGCATCGGGCTGATCGACTGCGGCGAGCGCTGGGCCGTGTTAAACACCGGCATGGGCGTCGACGCGGAGGTGGTCGCGGCGGTGGAGGCCGAACGCAACAAGGGCGGCGCGGTGACGCCGTGGCGCTACGTTCGCGCCGCGGTCCCGGCCGTGTGGGGCTACACGCGCCGCGAACCGATGCTGACACTGGAATTGCCCGCCCGCGCCCCGCTCACCGGGGTGAGCTTCGTCTTCGTGTCGAATTCGAGCCCGTGGACCTTCGCCAACGAGCGGCCGGTGTGGACCAATCCGGGATGCAGCTTCGAGTCGGGACTCGGGGTGTTCGCCCCCACCAGCCTGAAGCTGATCCCCACCCTGCGCATCGTCCGGCAAATGCTCGCCAAGCGGCCCAAGTTCGAGTTGAAGAACCTCATCACCGAGGACGACGTCGCCTCCCTGCGGGTCACCTCGACGGGGGGCCCGGTTGCCTGCCAGTTCGACGGGGACTACCTCGGCACCCGCGAAACCATGACTTTCCGGGCGGTTCCCGACGCACTGTCGGTCGTGGCACCTCCGACCAAGAACCAGCCTGAACTGCGGTAACAGGGCACCAGGGAAGTACGGGAAAAAATTCTCGGGAGCGTAGCGGCTCAGTGTAGTACAACGGAGTAAGGGCTTGACTAAGAGTTCGCCAAAGTGAGATAGCCCACGAGCGAACGCACGCTATTGACTTCTGTTGAGCCTGTGAAACGATCAAAAGGTTGCATGCAGAAATTTACGTAGGGGTACGGAGCCGTTTTCTTCTGCACGCTTAACAGCCGGAGAAAATACCGTGCGTCTTGCTGCGCACTCAGTGAGGAGTTACAACGAATGGATTGGCGCCACAAGGCGGTCTGTCGTGACGAGGACCCGGAGCTGTTCTTCCCGGTAGGGAACAGTGGCCCGGCGCTCGCGCAGATCGCTGACGCGAAACTGATCTGCAACCGGTGCCCGGTGACGACCGAGTGCCTCGCCTGGGCCCTGAACACCGGTCAGGACTCGGGCGTATGGGGTGGGATGAGCGAAGACGAACGACGCGCCCTGAAGCGTCGCAGCGCTCGGACGAAGGCCCGTAGCGGAGTTTGACACAGTTTCATACAACAGTGCGGCCCCCACGATTGTCGGGGCCGCACTGTTGTATGCGGCTACAGCAGCAGCCGGGCCCGACGACCGATCGGCACCCGTAGCACCACATCGGTGCCATGCCCGGCCGCGTCCCGCATGCCGAGCGTGCCGTCCAGTTCCGCCGATACCAGCGTCCGCACGATCTGCAGGCCAAGACTGTCGGACTTCTCCAGGCTGAACCCTTCGGGAAGTCCGCGCCCGTCGTCGTGCACCACCACGTCCAGCCAGCGCGCGGAGCGTTCGGCCCGGATCGTCACCGAACCCTCCTGGGCCGCGGGATCGAACGCGTGCTCGATCGCGTTCTGCACGAGTTCGGTGATCACCATGATCAGTGCCGTGGCGCGGTCGGAGTCGAGCACCCCGAGGTCACCGACTCGGTTGATCCGGATCGGCCGGTCCACCGACGCCACGTCGTTCATGATCGGCAGGATCCTGTCGATGACCTCGTCGAGGTTGACCTGCTCGTCCACCGACATCGACAACGCGTCGTGGACCAGCGCGATCGAGGAGACGCGCCGCACCGACTCCATCAGCGCCTCCCGCCCCTCGGCGTTGACCGTCCGGCGGGCCTGCAGCCGCAGCAGCGCCGCCACGGTCTGCAAGTTGTTCTTGACCCGGTGGTGGATCTCGCGGATCGTGGCGTCCTTGGATATCAGGGCGCGGTCGCGGCGCTTCACCTCGGTGACGTCGCGGATCAGCACCGCGGCCCCCTTGCTGGCGCCGTCGACGACGAGCGGCAGCGTCCGCAACAGCACCGTGGCGCCGCCGGCGTCGACCTCCATCCGCATGCTCAGCCCGCCGGCCACCAGGTCGTGAATGTGCTCGGCCACCTCCTGGGCCTCGAAAGGGTCCGAGATCAGCGGCCGTGTCACCTCGATCAGGTTGCAGCCCTCCAGCTTGGTCGTCAGCCCCATCCGGTGATAGGCCGACAGGGCGTTGGGGCTGGCGTAGACGACGAGACCGTCGACGTCGAGTCGGATGAAGCCGTCGCCCGCCCGCGGCGTCGAGCGGGACATGGCCACGTCGCCGACGTCGGGAAAGGTGCCCTCGGCCAGCATCTGCACCAGGCTCGTCGCGCATTCCCGGTAGGCGGTCTCGAGACGGCCGGATTTGCGGCGGGTGGCCAACGCGTTCTGGTGCTGCGTGAGCACCGCCACCACCTGGCCGCCATACCGCACCGGGGACGCCTCGACGTGGGGTCCCAGCAGCTGCCAGGACGTCTTCGGATCCCCGTCGTGGTTCCGGACGGTCGCGCCGGAGGCGAAGCTCTCGGCCACCAACGGCAGCTGCCCGGCGTCGACGACGCTCGCCACCTCGTCGGCGTGCATGACCGTGGGCGCGGTGTTCGGCCGGCATTGCGCGACGCACACCAGCATCCCGTCGTCGCGGCGGACCCACATCAGGTAGTCGGCGAACGACAGGTCGGCGAGCAGCTGCCACTCCCCCACGACCGCGTGCAGGTGGTCCACCGCGTTGCCGGGCAGCATCGTGTGCTCGGCGAGCAGGTCACCGAGGGTCGACATTGACAACTCCCGAGCCGTCCCGGCGGTTGATGCGCGGACCCAACGGCTAGCTGATGACGGCGATGAGGTCACCGGCCTGGATGACGTCGCCCACCGAGACACTCACCTTGCTGACCGTGCCGTCGACCTCGGCCAGGACGGGAATCTCCATCTTCATCGACTCCAGCAGCACGACGATGTCGCCCTTGCCGATCTGGTCACCCTCGTTGACGACGACTTCAAGCACGCTGGCCACGATTTCGGCGCGAACATCCTCCGCCATCTCCACCTCATTCGTTCCGGCCGTCGGCGCACGCTGGCTGCCGACCCAGCAAGCTTCTGTCGCAAGCTCATGTATATCGAACCACAACGCCGCCGGGGACCTCGGCGCGCGGGCTGTTGGTCACGCATCCACGCGGCGTGAGAGACTGTGGGGCGACACGACGGGCGCCGGACGCCCGGTTTTCGACCAAATTCGGAGGTTACGACGATGGCCAAGCGTGGCCGCAAGAAGCGCGACCGCAAGTACAGCAAGGCCAATCACGGCAAGCGGCCCAACACCTGAGCGTCCCGCGCGCCGGTAGCGCTACTGCATGTCCCGGATGATGGTGGTGCGGCGGATCTCCAGCCGAAGCCGCTCCCGCAGGGTGTCCGGGGCCTTCTCGCCTTGACATTTGGAGGCGATCAGCGCCTTGATCCGCTCCTCGAGCCCGTAGTGCTGGAAGCATCCGGGGCACGCCTCCAGATGCTGGCGCAGCCTCGCGCGGGACTCCGGTGTGCACTCGCCGTCGAGCAGGGTCCACACCTCGGCGATCACCTCGGCGCAGCCGAGACCGCCGTGGGCATGGTCGTTGGGGCACGAGCCGTCCTGGCCCGACAACTCGCTCGACGAGCGCCGCTCGTCCTCATCGCTTCGCTCTGCATCGTCGCCGGCGCGCCTCATGACGACACCTCCTCGTGCGCCTGGTGACCTCGATTGAAGCCCCGCTCTTTGGCCACGTCGGCCAGCAGACCGCGCAGCTGACGTCTACCACGGTGCAGCCGTGACATGACGGTGCCGATCGGCGTGTCCATGATCTCGGCGATCTCTTTATAAGGGAAACCCTCGACGTCGGCGTAGTAGACCGCCATCCGGAATTCCTCCGGCAATGCCTGCAAGGCTTCCTTGATCTCGGTGTCGGGCAGCGATTCGAGGGCTTCGACCTCGGCCGAACGCAGCCCGGTGGAGGAATGCTCGGCGTTGGCCGCCAGCTGCCAGTCGGTGATCTCCTCGGTCGGGTACTCGGTCGGCTGTCGCTGCCTCTTGCGGTAGCTGTTGATGTAGGTGTTGGTCAGGATGCGATAGAGCCACGCCTTGAGGTTGGTTCCGGCCCGGAAGGAACGAAAGCCCGCATAGGCCTTCACCATCGTCTCCTGCAGGAGGTCTTCGGCGTCGGCCGGGTTGCGCGTCATGCGCAGCGCACCGCCGTAGAGCTGGTCCAGCAGGGGAATCGCATCGCGCTCGAACCGCGCGGTCAGTTCCTCGTCGGTCTCCGGTTCGGGCTCGGGAAGCTCCGAAGGCATCGCGCCGTCCCGGCCATCTTCGAAGTCGGCCATGTCGATTACCCCGGTCCCTTCTGCTGCGGTGTCGCCGGACGAGACCGGAAACGCGCCCGGACCCGCAAGAATGCGAGCCAACTGCCCGGCGCCCGGCGGGCTGCCCAACAGGCTCGTCGCCGTCGACACCAGACTGCTCCTCCCAATCTAAAGGCTGCCCCCGACAGTGTCTGCGGGTGCTCGCGCGCATCGGAAACCGGGTGGTGCAACAGCGCTGGCCGGAGCCGTATTCCGAGGCTCCATCGGCGCCGTCGCAGCCGGAGGTTAGTGTGACGCCATGTCTCTGAACGGCAAGACCATGTTCATCTCCGGCGCCAGTCGCGGTATCGGCCTCGCGATCGCCAAACGCGCCGCACAGGACGGCGCCAACATCGTCCTGGTGGCCAAGACCGCCGAACCGCACCCCAAGCTGCCGGGCACGGTCTACACCGCGGCCAAGGAACTCGAGGAGGCCGGCGGACAGGCGCTGCCGATCGTAGGGGACGTCCGGGACCCGGAATCCGTCGAATCCGCGGTGGCCAAGGCCGTCGAGCAGTTCGGCGGTATCGACATCTGCGTCAACAACGCGTCGGCGATCAACCTGGGGTCGGTCCTCGAGGTGCCCATGAAGCGGTTCGACCTGATGAACGGGATCCAGGTGCGCGGCACCTATGCGGTGTCACAGGCCTGCATCCCGCACATGAAGGGCCGCGAGAACCCCCACATCCTGACCCTGTCGCCGCCGGTGCTGCTGGAAAGCAAGTGGCTGAAACCCACCGCGTACATGATGGCCAAGTTCGGCATGACGCTGTGCGCACTCGGCATCGCCGAGGAGATGCGCGCCGACGGCATCGCGTCGAACACGTTGTGGCCGCGCACCCTGGTCGCCACCGCCGCGGTGCAGAACCTGCTCGGCGGCGACGAGGCGATGGGCCGTGCCCGCAAGCCCGAGGTGTACTCCGACGCGGCCTACGTCATCCTCAACAAGCCCGCCCGCGAGTACACCGGCAAGTCGCTGCTGTGCGAGGACGTGCTGGTCGAGTCCGGTGTCACGGACCTGTCGGTGTACGACTGCGTGCCGGGGTCGGAACTCGGCCTGGACTTCTGGGTCGACGGCGTCAACCCGCCGGGATACTCGGGTCCCTAGAGGGGTTTTTGGCGTGGCCCGCGCCGCCACTCCAGGCATCGCCGCGCTGGTCGCGGCGGGGGTGCCGCACGAGATCGTCCACTTCGAGGCCGTCGGCGACCTGTCGGAGTCGAGCGACGTCGCCGCCGAACAGGTCTTCAAGACGTTGATCATCGCGCTGCCCGGCGGATTGGCCGTCGCGGTGCTGCCGGTGCCGCGGCAGCTGTCGCTCAAGGCCGCGGCGGGCGCGCTGGGCGCGCCCAAGGCCGCCATGGCCGAACCCGTTGTCGCACAACGGGTCACCGGTTACAAGGTCGGCGGTATCTCACCGTTCGGGCAGCGCCGGCGGCTGCGCGCCGTCGTCGACACCTCGGCGCTGCGCTGGGACCGGGTGCTGTGCAGTGCGGGCAGGCGCCATTGGGACGTCGCGGTGGCCCCCGCGGACCTGATCCGGCTGACGGGGGCGGTCACCGCCGACATCGCGGTTCAGTAGGTATAGAAGCCCTCCCCGGTCTTGACGCCGAGTTTTCCCGCGTCGACGTAGGCCCGCAACAGGTCTCGCGCGCGGGTGGCTAGGTACGGGAACTCCGCGGTGTAGTGGTTTTCGATGTCGAGGACGACGTCCAGGCCGACCTGGTCCATCATCTGGAAGGGCCCGACGGGCACGCGCCAGTTCTCCTTGAACATGCCGTCGACGTCCTCGGGCCGGGCCACGCCTTCGGCGACGACGGCCAGCGATTCGCGCTTGATGGCCGCCCAGATGCGATTGAAGATGAACCCGGTGGACTCCCGGCGCACCTCGAAGGGCCGAAACCCGTACTCGGGCAGCACCGTCAGCAGCGTGTCCAGCACACCGCGAGCGGTGTTGCCGTCGGACATCAACTCCACCGCGTTGATCCCGGGCGGCATGTAGAAGTGGGTGTTGCACAACCGCGTCTTGTCCCGCACCCCTTCGGCCATCAGGCGCGAGGGCAGCGACGACGAGTTGGTCCCGAAGATGGTGTCCGCCGGCGCGGCCCGGTCGATCTGGCCCCAGACGGCGATCTTGGTTTCGAGTTTCTCGGGGACGGATTCGACGGCGAGCCAGGCGTCGTCCAATGCCGCCTCCAGCGAGTCCGCGGCCGTCGCGGTACCTGGTTCGCCGAAGCCTCTGTCCACCAACAACTTCGGGAGATTTTCCGCCACGTATTGCGTCGCGGAGGCGAGCTGCTCGGCGCGGCGGGCGTGTATCCGCACGGTTCCCCCGCGGCCGGCGAACATCAGCGCGATGCGACGACCGAGGGTCCCCGCGCCGATCACCGCGACCGGGCGGTTTTTGACGTCGTCGAATGCGTAGGGATAGGAGCCAGTCACCCACGCATGCTATTGCCAGCGCCCGCTGCACCGTTGCCGGACTTCAAATAACTTGTGTCACTGTGGTTTCTGTGGTCACATTCCGGGGTTTGTTGTCGGTGGGTGCGCATAGTTTGACGGTGTGAGTGTTGACCGGGAGGAGCTCAGGGCGGCGTTCGAC
>NZ_JBYCLG010000228.1:0-19993 GCF_057473785.1 Mycobacterium sp. TH-M103 | reverse complement strand
GCCGCTGCCCGGCGGCGACGCCGCGGTGCGCAACCCGTGGCGGATGGCGCTGGCCCAGTTGTGGGCGGCCGACCTCGACTGGGCCCCGGACCTGGCGCCGGTCGCGGCGGCGAGTGCGCAGGAATTGGCTTTGCTCCGTTCGCAATTGGAGAGTGGGATGGGATGCGTGCCGTGCTCGAGCATGGGCCGGCTCTTCGATGCGGTCGCCTCCCTGCTGGGCGTGCGGCACCGGATCGACTACGAGGGCCAGGCCGCGATCGAACTCGAGGCGCTGGCCGAGTCCGCCGGCCCTGATACCGAAGCGCTCGGGCCGTCGCTGCGGCCGGCGGTGCGGGCCGACGGGGTGATCGATCCCGCCCCCCTGGTGCAGACGCTGGTGTCGGCGCTGCACGCCGGCACCCGGCCCGCGCTGCTCGCCGCGTCGTTCCACCGGGCGGTCGCCGACGCGGTCGCCACCGCGGTCGCCCGGGTGGCCGGGCAGACCCGGCTCGTCGGCCTCACCGGCGGCGTGTTCCAGAACGTGCTGTTGTCGCGCGCCTGCCGTGACCGGCTGCAACACAACGGGTTCGAGGTGCTGACCCACCACACCGTTCCGCCCAACGACGGCGGGCTGGCGCTCGGGCAGGCCGCGGTCGCCACGCTGATCGCGCTCGAGGAGGCCGGGCCGTGACCCCCAACCCCGCCACGGCCATCGATCGCGGGCTCGGCGCGGAGCTGGCCCGGGACCTGGCCGCCGCCGCGTTCAGCCTGGCCAGGCGGTTCGCCGCCGGCGCCACCCTGTGGTCGATCGCGCCGTCGTGGGAACCGCACGCGCTGCACATCGCGGTCGAGTTCGTGCACCCGGTGATCATGGGCAAACGGGCGCTGCCCGCGGTGGCGCTGACCGGGCCGGACATCGTCGACCTCACGCGCGTCTCCGTGCGGCCCGGCGACATCGTGGTCGCGGTGTCCGGCGCCGACGACGCGCGGGTGCGTTCGGTGCTGCGCCGCGCCCCGGCGTGGGGCGCCACCACGCTCTGGATCGGCAGCGGCGAACGGCCCGCGGCCGGTGCGGCCGACCACGTGCTCTGGGTCGACGACCCCGACCCGCGCGTGCCCGCGACGGGCGGGTTCGTGCTGTTCTACCACTTGCTGTGGGAGTTGACGCACGTGTGTTTCGAGCACGCGGGCCTGCTCGAACCCGGGCGCACCGACGCGGTCTGCGTGACGTGCGGTGACGAGGGCCGCCTCGGTGAGGTGGTGGCGGCGTCCGTGGCCGGGCAGGCGCCGGTGCGCACCGCGCGGGGCGTGGAGACGGTGGCGACGGCGCTCGTCGATCCGGTGACCACCGGGGATCTGGTGGTGCTGCACGCCGGTACGGCGATCAGCCGCCTCGACGAGGAGGGCGATGACTGACGAGCCGACGAACTTCCTGTACCCGTTCATCGACGGCGCCGCGGACGACCCGGCCTCCCTGCTCACCGACCTGGCCGCCTCCGCGCAGGCCAAGGCCGCCGAGAGCCTGGCGTTGCGGCGCTCCACGCTGGACGCCAACGCGGAGCTGCTGGACCGCGCCGCCGCCGAGCTGGCCCGCCGATTCGCGGCGGGCGGGCGGATGTTCACCTTCGGCAACGGCGGCAGCTGCACCGACTCCACGACGCTGGCGCGGTTGTTCGCCCGGCCACCGATCGGACGGCCCCTTGCGGCCTGGTCGCTGACCGCCGACCCGGCGATCCTGACCGCGCTGGGCAACGACGTCGGGTTCGAGCTGGTGTTCGCCCGCCAGCTGATCGCCCGCGCCAGGGCCGGCGACATCGCGATCGCGATGTCGACCAGCGGCAATTCGCCGAACCTGCTCGCCGCGCTGGCCGAGGCCCGGCGGCGCGGTCTCTACACCGTCGGTTTCGCCGGCTACGACGGCGGGGCCTTCGTGGACAATGCGGATGTGGATTGCTGCTTCGTCGTGCGCTCGCAGAGCGTGCACCGCATCCAGGAGGCCCAGGCGCTGCTCGCCTATTCGCTGTGGTCGGCCACCCACGGGCGGCTCGGCGACCCGGATGTGGGGGCGGCATGAGTAATTCGGCGGGCGAGTACCTCTCGTCGGGGCCGCGGTTCGCCGAGGGCGAGGTGATCGAGCGCATCGAGTTGTTCCGGCGGCGCCGCCCCAGGCTGCGCGACGAGCAGGTGACCCTGGCGCACGGGGCGGGCGGCAAGGCCTCGGCGGCACTCGTGGACGCGGTGTTCCTGGAGGCGTTCCGCAACCCGGCGCTGGAGTCGCTCGGCGACGGCGCGGTCCTCACCCTGCCCGGCGGCGAGCGGATCGCGATGTCCACCGACTCGTTCGTGGTGCAGCCGCTGCGCTTTCCCGGCGGCTCGATCGGCGCCCTGGCCGTCCACGGCACTTGCAACGACCTGGCGATGGCCGGCGCGGTGCCGTCGTGGATCTCGGCGGCGTTCGTCCTCGAAGAGGGCTTCGCGATCGCCGAGCTCAAGGAGATCGTCGCCGACATGGCTTCCGCCGCGGCGGAAGCCGGCGTGCAGATCGTCACCGGCGACACCAAGGTGGTGCCCCGGGGCGCCGCCGACGGCATGTTCGTCACCACCACCGGGGCCGGCGTCGTTCCCGCGGGCCGCGCGCTGTCGGCGGCGTCGGTGCGCACCGGTGACAAGGTGCTGTTGTCGGGGTCGATGGGCGATCACGGCATGGCCGTGATGCTGGCACGGGGCGACCTGGCCATCGAGGCCGACATCTCCTCGGACACCGCCTCGCTCAGCCCCCTGGTGGAGCTGCTCATGGCGGCCGCCCCGTCCACCCGCTGGCTACGGGATGCGACCCGCGGCGGTGTAGGCACCGTGTGCAACGAACTCGCGCAGGCCTGCGGCCTCGGCGTGCTGCTCGACGAGGAGCGACTGCCCGTGGCGCCCACGGTCAACGGTGCCTGCGAGCTGCTCGGCATCGATCCGCTCTACGTCGCCAACGAGGGCAAGTTCGTCGCGGTCGTCGCCCCCGAGGAGGCGGCCGACGGGCTGGCCGCCCTGCGGTCGCATCCGCTGGGCGCTCAGGCCGCCGAGGTCGGGGAGATCATCGCCGAGCCGGGCGAGAGCGTGGTGCTGCGCACCGGGTTCGGCGGCACCCGGATCGTCGACATGCTCGTCGGGGACCCGCTGCCGCGAATCTGCTGAGAGGAGAACATGGGATGTGCCTTGGCATTCCGGGCCGGATCGTCGAGATCACCGATGCCGCAAACTATCTGGCGAAGGTCGACGTCAGCGGGGTCCAGCGCACGATCAGCGTGCGCCTGCTCGAAGACGACCCGCCCGCACCCGACGACTGGGTGCTGGTGCACGTCGGGTTCGCGATGGCCAAGATCGACGAGACCGAGGCGCTGCTCACCCTGGCCGCCATCCAGAAACTCGGCGACGCGTACAGCACCGAGCTGGAAGCCTTCGACTCTTCGGCGATAACCTGAGGGGGCGCAATGAAATTCGTTGACGAATTCCGCGACCCGGCGGCGGCCCGCAAGCTGCTCGCCGCCATTGAGAAGTTGGCTGAAAAGTTGGCGCGCCCGGCCGGCGACGGCGGCGACCAGTTCAAGTTCATGGAGGTGTGCGGCGGGCACACCCACACCATCTACCGGCACGGCATCGAGCACCTGCTGCCGGGCAACGTCGAACTGGTGCATGGCCCGGGCTGTCCGGTGTGCGTGATCCCGATGGGCCGCATCGACGACGCCATGTGGCTGGCCTCCCAACCCGGCGTCATCTTCACCTGCTTCGGCGACATGATGCGCGTTCCCGGCTCCGACGGCAGCCTGCTGGACGCCAAGGCCAAAGGCGCCGACGTGCGCTTCGTCTACTCGCCGCTGGACGCACTGAAGATCGCGCTCGACAACCCGGACAAGCAGGTGGTCTTCTTCGCCATCGGTTTCGAGACCACCGCACCGTCGACCGCGGTCACGCTGGTACGCGCCCGCGAGCTGGGCGTGGGCAACTTCAGCGTGTTCTGCAATCACGTCACGATCGTTCCGCCGATCAAGGCGATCCTGGAGTCGCCCGACCTGCGGCTGTCGGGCTTCATCGGCCCCGGCCACGTCTCCACCGTCGTGGGCAACCGTCCCTACCGCTTCGTCCCGGAGGTCTACCGAAAGCCGTTGGTGGTGGCCGGCTTCGAACCGCTCGACATCCTGGCCGCGGTCGCGATGCTGCTGACCCAGATCCGCGAGGGCCGCTGCGAGGTGGAAAACCAGTACAAGCGCGTCGTTCCCGAACAGGGTAATCCGGCGGCGCTGGCGCTGCTGGGCAAAGTGTTCGCGTTGCGCCCGCACTTCGAATGGCGTGGCCTGGGCTTCATCTCGCAGAGCGCGCTGCGGTTGCACGACGACTTCGCCGAGTTCGACGCCGAGCTGCGCTTCGCGATGCCCGGCGTGCGCGTCGCCGATCCCAAGGCCTGCCAGTGCGGCGAGGTGCTCAAGGGGGTCCTCAAGCCTTGGGAATGCAAGGTTTTCGGCACCGCGTGCACCCCGGAGACGCCGATCGGGACGTGCATGGTGTCCCCCGAGGGGGCCTGCGCGGCGTACTACAACTTCGGGCGCATGCACCGTGACGCCGTCAAGCTCGCGGGGCACACTTGACGATCGATGGGCCCGGCCCCGGCGACGGCGTGGAGATGTTCGCCCGCTACGCCTACGCCCCCAACGCGCTGGGCTACTGCGGGCCCCCGCTGGGCGCCACCCTGCGCGACGGCTCGGTGGAGGACGTCCGCGCCGCGGCGGCGCGGTTCTCCGGGGCGTGGCCCTATCTGCGCGTCCTGTCGGCCCTGACCGGGATTGCGGACCCGCTCGATCACCGGCTCGTCGAATCCTATTGGCTCGGCGGCGGTGTCGGCGCCGGCGTGGACCCCGACGACTTCTTCGCCGCGCTGCTGGACATCATCGGGCCGCAGGCCGGGCGCTACTGGTCGCATCTCACGACCGACCTGACCCGCGAGGCCGCCCCCAACCACTGCTTCCACGTGTTCGGCGTGTATCCGTGGACGCGGTTCCTGGGCCGCGGCGAGCACCCGCTGAGCGTGCTCGACAACTGCCGCATCAGCTGGGGCACAGTGATTTCCCGCGCCGGGGACGACGTCGAGGTGTCGCGCCGCGCGCTGACGTGGGACGGCCGGTCGCTGGCGCTGGCCGACCCGTCGGTGTTCTCCCTCGACGTCTGGGCCGACGGGTACAGTGCGGTGCCCGACGCGGCGGTCGGCGACGAGGTCGCGGTGCACTGGGGCAGGCTGTGCGGGCGGCTGCGGCCCGCGCAGGTCCGGGCGCTGGCCGGCACCACCACCCGCCAGCTGGAGGTGACCAGCCGGCGGCTCGCAAGGGTCTAGCCTGGCCGCCATGACCGGTTCCCTCTGCGACGTGCTGCCCGCCGCGGCCGCGCTGCTGGGTGTCCCCGGTGCGCCCGACCGTCTCGCGCTGGCGGAGGCGGCCGGGGACCGGGTCGATCGCGTTCTGGTGGTGCTGGTCGACGGGCTGGGCTGGCACCTGCTGCCGGAGCTGGCCGCCGGCGCGCCGCTGCTTTCCTCGGTGCTGGCCGGTGGGAGCGGGCGGCTCACCCGGCTGGCGTGCACGTTCCCGTCGACGACGCCGACCAGCCTGGTGTCCCTGGGCACCGGCGCGCGTCCCGGCGAACACGGCATCCTGGGCTTCACCCTCAACGTCCCCGGCACCGACCGGGTGCTCAACCACATCCTCTGGCGCGACGACCCGCCGTACGCCGCCTGGCAGCCGTTGCCGACCTGGTTTGGCCGTCTCGAGCGCGCGGGCGTCGCCGCACACGCCGTGCTGCCCGCGGCGTTCATGGGCAGCGGTCTGACCGACGCGGCCTACCGCGGGGCGCGGTTCGTCCCGACCCTTCCCGGCGACGACTACGCCGCGGCGCTGACCGCCACGCTGCGCTCGGCGCCGGGCCTCGTCTACGGCTACACCGCCGACCTCGACACCGCAGCGCACGTGGCCGGAATCGGTTCGCCCGCCTGGCATGGGGCGGCGGCCCGGGTCGATGCGCTGCTGACCCGGCTGGTCGAGGAGTTGCCCGCCGGTGCCGTGCTGCTGGTGATCGCCGACCACGGCGGCCTCAACGTCGGGCCGGATGCCCGCATCGACCTCGACGCCGACCCGCGCCTGGCCGCCGGAGTGCGGGTGGTGGCCGGCGAGCCGCGGGTGCGCCACCTGCACACCGAGGCGGGTGCCGCCGCCGACGTGCGGGCGGCCTGGGCCGGGATCCTCGGTGACCGCGCGCAGGTCCACAGCCGTGAGGAGGCCGTGGCCAGCGGGGTGTTCGGGCCGGTCGACCCGCGCCACGCGGCCCGCATCGGTGACGTCGTGGTCACCTGCACCGGCGACCTGGCCGTATTGGCGACCGCGCACGAACCCCCGGAGACGGCTCGGCTCATCGGTTTTCACGGCGCGGCCACCCCCGCCGAGATGGCCATCCCCCTCATCGTCCGGCGCGGCTGACACCGTGGCGGCGACGCCCACCCCGGCGCATAGTTGCGAACTATTTGCATTATTGTTGCGAATCAATTGCATCTGTGAGCCCCCGCCCGGTTAGGTTCTTCTTGCGGGGATCGCTTCCGACCGAAGGGACGCCATATGACCGGTCCTGCGCCCGCTCGCTGGCGCCGGACGCGATCGCCACCACGCCGAACCCAGGTCCGGCGAAGCTCTGCACATCGATAGCCGTTGCGCCGCAATCGTTTCGGATGTCGATACTTGACCATGCCCAAAAATTCTGGGCGCCAGTCGTTCTGTGTGCACGGGCCGTCGCGACCCGCGTACGCACACCACCAGCCAGCCAACCCACGGGAGGACCCGGTCATCGATTTCGCAGCGCTTCCACCGGAAGTCAACTCCGCACGCATGTACACCGGACCGGGGCCCGGCCCCCTGCTGACCGCGGCAGCCGCCTGGGACGGCCTGGCCGCAGGATTGTCGCGTACCGCGGCCGATTACGGATCGGTGGTCGCAGACATCACCACCGGCTCCTGGCGTGGGCCGGCATCGGCCGCCGTGGCGGCGGCCGCCGCGCCCTACGTCGCCTGGATGGGGAGCAGCGCCGCGCAGGTCGCACGGACCGCCGCCCAGGCCAAGGCGGCCGCCGGGGCCTATGAGGCCGCCTTCGCCATGACGGTGCCCCCGCCGGTGATCGTGGCCAACCGCGCGCAGCTGACGTCGCTGGTCGCCACCAACCTGCTGGGCCAGAACACCCCGGCGATCGCGGCCACCGAAGCGCAGTACGCCGAGATGTGGGCCCGGGACACCGCGGCGATGTACGGCTACGCGGGCTCGTCCGCGGACCCGACGTCGTTCCCCGCCCCGCCGCACACCACCGGCGGCGCCACCGAGGCCCAGACCACGATCTCCCAGCTCATGGCGTCGGCGCCGACGGCGCTGAAGACGCTCTCCGCCCGGGCCTGGGCGGCATCCAGAACTGGCTCGGGCTGGGCGGGGTCGACATCTCCAGCCCGGCGGGAATCCTCAGCCTGCTGGGCGGAACCGACGGGTCACCGCTCGGCGCCTTCATCAACGACAACGCCCTGAACACGATCTTCTCCTCGGGCTTCTACATGCCGGGAAACTTCTTGGGCAACGTGGTCGATTTCCTCGGCCTGCAGGGCGCCGGCGCGGCCACCGGCGGGCTCGGCCAGTCGATAGGCGGGCTCGGCGGCGCGGTGTCGGCCGGGCTGAGGCACGCGGCCTCGATCGGCCCGCTGTCCGTGCCCCCCGCCTGGACCGCCACCGGCCCCATGGGCGCGGCCGGCTCGGCGTTGCCCGGCCCGGGCGCACTCGGCAGCCTCGGCAACCCCGCAGCGCAGGGGCCGGCGAGCATGCTCGGGGGCATGCCGCTGTCCGCGCGGGCCGGGCGCGGCTTCGTCCCCCAGCTGCCCCGCTACGGGTCGACGCCCACCGTGATGCCCCGCGTCCCGGCCGTCGGGTGAGCCGGCGACCTCGTCGCCCGGCCGCACCCTTAGGGGAACGCACACCTGACTCTGATCGTTCTCACAGGTGGCCGAGACCACCGCCCCACTACAGTCGAAACCACTGTGAAGTTTCGGTGTGGCGGTAGGAGTCGGCGGTGGTGGCCGGCGCTCGCGGCCCTGGCCGCACTGTGTGTCCTGGCCGCCGTGACGACGGGCTGGGCATCCCGGGGCACCGCGGTGGCCGCCGCCATCGTCCCGCAACCCGTCACCGTGTCGCACGCCGGTGCCGGCGGCCCTCACGCGCAGCCCGACGATCGCTCGGGATACTCTGTCGCCCACGGCCTTTCGAGCGACCGTTCGCCGATGCACCAGAAAAAGAACGCCTGGATGACCCGCGACCGACCGCCGACCGGGAGCCGCGTCGCCGCCCAGGCGGTGCGGTCCCCGTCGCCCGCCGTCGCGCCGCACTGCCGGCCCGGCGACATCGACGCGCGCGCGCCCGCGGTCACCCCGACTGCCCGCGACATCCTGACCGAGCTCTGCGTCGCCCGCTGCTGACAGGCCTGCGCCGGACCGTCGCTGCTGCCGATTCGCCGAGACGCGAGCGGGTAAAGCCTTCGACATGTGTCCGACGACCCCCGGCATCGGCCCGTCCTCGCACTCGAGCATCGAGGGAGTTTTCATGTTCCTGCGCACCGCCCGATCCGTCCGTCAAGTGAGCTAGCGATGAACTTCGGGATGCGACCACCGGAGATCATCTCCGCGCAGCTGTATTCGGGCCCCGGTTCGGAGCTGATGATGACCGCCGCCGCCGCCTGGGAGACGCTGGCCGGCGCCCTGGGGGAGGCGGCGGCGGGCTACGCCGCGGCGATCGGGCAACTCGCGCGGGACTGCCCCGACCCGGCGACGGCCCGGGCCCTGGCTCGCCACCGCGAATGGCTGGACACCCTCGCCGCGCGGGCCCGGCAGACCGCCGCCCACGCCGAGGCGGCCGCGACCGCCTACGAGGCGGCGTTCGCCGCGACGGTTCCACCACCCGCGGTCGAGGCCAACCGAGCGCGGCGCGCGGCGTTGGCCGCCACGAATTTCCTGGGCCACACCAGCGCGGACGTCGCGGACACCGACGCCGTCTACGAGCAGATGTGGGCGCAGGACGCCGCCGCCATGTACGCGTACGCGGCCGCGTCCGCGGATGCGGCGACGGTGCCGCCCTTCGCCCCGCCGCCGGCTCACCGCGGCGAGACGGCCCCGGGGGTGTCCGGCGGCTGGCGGGTCAAGGCGGCTTCGGACGTCGTCGCGGCCGGCCGGCAGGTGACCGCGGCAATCCCCGACGGATTGGCCGGGCTCTCCCGCTCACCGCTGAGCAGCTTCGATGAGCCCCTGCTGCCGGTGACGGCGTCGCTGTCCAAGCTCAGTTCGCTGTCCGCGCCGCTGGACGTCGCGATCAGCCACCTCAACTCCCTCAACAAGGCGGCGGCGCTGCGCTGGATGCTGCCCGATCCGGGTGGTGCCGGCGGCGCGAAGATCACCGTGCGAGTCGGTTGCGGGGCGTCGGTCGGGCTGTTGACGGTGCCGCGCGGCTGGACCGAACCCGCGCCGACCACGCGCGGTCCCGCACGGCCGCTGCGGCGGGCGCGCGTCGGCGAGCCGATCCGCCTGGTCGCCGAGACCGAACCACCGGGGCAACCGTCACGACGCAGGCCGAGCTGAGCCCGGCGCACCGGGTTTCACCGCAGCGGCGTATGCGCGCGCGGCCTCCACGATCGCCGAGAACAGCCTCAGGTCCCCCAGGCACTCCTCCGGATGCCATTGCACGGCCAGCGCGAAGCCGTCGCCCGGCACCTCGAGCGCCTCGACCACCCCGTCGGCGTCCCACGCGCTGACCACCAGTCCCGCACCCACCTCCGCGACGGCCTGATGGTGGTAACAGCGCACCTCGGCTGATTCGCCGAGCAGTCCCGCCAACCGCGTGCCGGGCACCGTGCGCACCGCCAACGAGGTGAAGACCGCGTTGCCGGCCCGATGGCCGTGGTGGCCCAGGACGTCGGGCAGGTGCTGGTGCAGCGTCCCGCCGAAGGCCACGTTGAGCACCTGCGCGCCGCGGCAGATGCCCAGTACCGGCAGCCCGCGCCGCAGCGCGGCCCGCAACAACGCGAACTCCCAGTCGTCGCGCGCGGGTACCGGCTGGTCGGTGTCCGGGTGCGCCTGCTGCCCGTAGGCCGCGGGATCGATGTCGTTGCCGCCGGTGAGCACCAGGGCGTCGAGGCGGTCAAGCACCCGGTCGGCGACGCCGGGCCCCACCGCCTGCGGCGGCAGCAGCACCGCGACGCCACCGGCCATCGTGACGCCCCGGAAATAGTCGGCGGGCAGGAAACCGGCCGGCACGTCCCACACCCCGGTCCGCGCCCGGTCCAGGTAGGTGGTCAGGCCGACGACCGGACCGGCCGTTACAGCGGTGTCGACCACGCATCGCCTCCTCGGTCACCGCCGACGCGCCGCACCGCGCGGCAGCCGTCGGTAAATCGCTTGCAGCCCAACCGGGCGGGACTACCAGGTGCTGGTGCGCAGCACGATCTCGGCGGCCAGCTGGGCGGTCGACTCCTGCGCCGTGCGTCGGGCAAGTTCCACGACGCGGTAATCGGAGTAGACGAACCGCTGGCTTTCGTGGGCCACCGCGCGGGCCGCCGGGGAACTGACCAGCACGGTCGTCCCGATCTCCACCGACGGGCAACGGTCGTCGCGCACCGCGCCTCCGGTGTCGGCCACTCGCGGATGTCCACGGTCGATGACCACCAGGCCGACGAACCGGCCCAGCCTGGTCGCCGCCAACTCCCAGGCGAGTTCTCCCCCGGCACGGTCGCCGACCACGACGGCCCACCCGACGCCCAGCGCATCGAGGATGCCGATCACCGACTTGGGGGTCAGCCGCGGGTCGAAGCCGATGACGACCGTCCGCAGCGAGGCCGTGTGCAGCCGCTCGCACACCGCGTCGTAGGCCGCCGGCAGCCGCTGCGCGTCGCCCAGGATGACCACGACCACGCCCTTCTCCGGACCGGAGATCCCCACGGGAACGGGAAACCCGTCCAGGGTGGTCATCATCGAGGGCACTTACGCACGCTACAGCTGATCGGCATGCGGGCGCGAGGCTTTTCGGCAGCCACCAGCCGGTCAGACCCGCAACTCGGTTGCGATGTGTGGTCGCCGCGGCGGCGACGCGTCGAGCAGGCCCAGGACGGCGCCGAGGTCCAGGTGCGACTCCAGCAACTCGGCGACGACGTCCAGCTGGGCGTCGCGCCGGGCGGCGACATCGACGTCTCCGACGACGAATCCGCGGCGTCCGGCCGCGTCGGCGACGCGGGTCAGCCACGCGCGGCGGAACCCGTCGTTGTCGAGCAGCCCGTGCCAATGCGTGCCGAAAACCGCGGCGCGCTCGATGCCCTGCGGTTCGGACTCGACCTCGAACCAGCTCCGTTCGGCGCACCGGGACAGCCGCCCGTGATGGATCTCGTATCCGGTCAGCGGCCGCTGCCAGCGCCGCAGGACCTTGGCCTCGGCGAAGGCGATGTCGGCGTCCAGCAACCCCAGCCCGGCGGTTTCCCCCGCCCGGGATTCCACCGGGTCCACGATGCGCCGGCACAGCATCTGGAAGCCGCCGCAGATGCCCAGCACCGGCTTGCCGGCGCGGGCGTGACCGACGATCGCGCCGGCCAGGCCGCGGTCCCGCAGCCAGGCCAGGTCGGCGACGGTGGCCTTGCTGCCCGGCAGCACGATCAGGTCGGCGTCGGCCAGGTCGGCGGGGTCTGTTACCCAGCGCACCAGGACGCCCGGCTCGCAGGCCAGCGCCTCGACGTCGGTGGAGTTGGAGATGCGCGGCAGGCGAACCGCCGCGACCCGCAGCCATTCGTCGCCGCATGGTGGCGCGGGCCTGCCCACGGCGCGGTGGGCGACCACCGACAGCGAGTCCTCGGCGTCCAGCCAGAGGTCGTCGGCGTAGGGCAGCACACCGTAGGTGGGGCGCCCGGTCATGGCGTGCAGCTGCCGCAGGCCCGGCTCCAGCAGTGCGGGGTCCCCGCGGAACTTGTTGACGACGAAGCCGGCGACCAGCGCCTGGTCCTCGGGTTCGAGCACGGCCAGCGTGCCGAACAGATGCGCGAGAAGACCGCCGCGGTCGATGTCCCCGACCAGCAGCACCGGAAGGTTCGCGGCCCTGGCCAGGCCCATGTTCGCCACATCGGTTGCGCGCAGGTTGATCTCGGCGGGAGAACCCGCGCCCTCGCAGATCACCGCATCGAATTCTCTACGCAAGCAGGACAATTCGTCGGAAACGATGCCGGCGAGCCGGTCGCGGTTTTTCATGTAGTCCGCGGCGGCGACCGATCCGTCGACCCGGCCGCGGATCACCAGCTGCGACGTGCGGTCGCCGCCCGGTTTGAGCAGGATCGGGTTGAAGCGGACGCTGGGTTCCAGGCCCGCCGCCCGGGCCTGGAACGCCTGGGCCCGCCCGATCTCGCCGCCCTCGACGGTGACGGCCGAGTTGTTGGACATGTTCTGCGCCTTGAACGGCGCGACCCGGACCCCGCGGCGGGCCAGCAGCCGGCACAGGCCCGCCACCACCACCGACTTCCCGGCGTCGGAGCTGGTGCCGGCGACCAGCAGCGCCCCGCTCACCATTTACGGCGTCATGGCAGCGTGAGGATCTCGACACCGGTCTCGGTGACCAGCAGCGTGTGCTCGAACTGCGCTGTCCACTTGCGGTCCTTGGTGACCACCGTCCAGCCGTCGTCCCAGATCTCGTAGTCCAGCGCGCCGAGGTTGATCATCGGCTCGATGGTGAACGTCATGCCCGGCTGCATGGTCGTGGTCACCGAGGGCTGCTCGTAGTGCAGCACCACCAGCCCGTTGTGGAACGTGGTGCCGATCCCGTGCCCGGTGAAGTCGCGAACCACGTTGTAGCCGAACCGGTTCGCATACGACTCGATCACCCGGCCGACGACCGACAGCGCACGCCCCGGTTTGACGGCGTTGATCGCCCGCATCGTGGCCTCGTGGGTGCGCTCCACCAGCAGCCGGTGCTCCTCGGAGACGTCGCCGGCCAGGAAGGTGGCGTTGGTGTCGCCGTGCACCCCGTCGATGTAGGCGGTGACGTCGATGTTGACGATGTCGCCGTCCTCGACCACCGTCGAGTCGGGGATGCCGTGGCAGATGACCTCGTTGAGCGAGGTGCAGCACGACTTGGGGAACCCCTTGTATCCCAGCGTGGACGGGTAGGCGCCGTGGTCGACCATGTACTCGTGGGCGATCCGGTCCAGTTCGTCGGTGGTGACCCCCGGCGCGACGGCCTTGCCCGCCTCGGCCAGCGCGCCCGCCGCGATCCGGCCGGCGACGCGCATTTTCTCGATGACCTCCGGCGTCTGCACCCACGACTCGCTGCCCTCTTGGGCGGTCGCCTTGCCGACGTACTCCGGGCGCGGGATGCGGGCGGGCACCGGCCGGGTGGGGGACAACACTCCGGGGGAAAGCACGGTGCGAGCAGACATACCGCCAGCTTAATCGCCCGGCCCGGGGCCGGCCCGGCCACGCGTGTGGATCGGCCGCGTCCGCGGTGCACACAGGGCGGCGACACGCCGCCGCCGATTTACCCCCGATGCCGGCGCAGGAGCGACCGGCGCGGCCCCCGGATGGTCACCGATCCGCACACCACCCGCCCCGTCAGCACCACATGCGGCCTTCCCTCGCCCGGTGCGTCCTTGCGTCGGTCGCTGGCGCTGCCGCCGTAGACCTCGACGTCGTCGATCGAGGCGCTGGCGCCGGCGGGCAACCGGATCTGCACCGAGCCGAACCTCATGTCCATCTCGATGACCACCACCGGCCCCGCGAACCGGGCCCTGGTCAGGTCGAGTTCCACCGAGCCCAGTCGGCGCACCAGCGCCAGGCGGGTGGGCACCGTCCATTCGCCGTGCCGCTTCAGCGAGCCCGCCCAGCCCCGCAGCTCCACCCGGTCCGCCGCGGAGCTGACGATGGCGCCGGGCCCCGGCAGGTCGCCGACCAGCACGTCCAGCTCGCCCCGGGTACGAGCGTAGGACACCTGCGACGAGCGCTGCTCGAACTCGTCGACGTCGATCAGCCCGAGCGCGACGGCGTTGTGCAGCCGCCGCATCGTGCCGTTGCGGTCGGCGTCGGAAACCCGCAGCGATACCGGAGCCACCATGTCTCCACCGCTTTCAGCGCCCACCCCGGCAATTTACCGCTGCGGGCGGGCCGGGGCCTCACGCCAGGAAATCCGGGGGCAGCGACTCGAACATCACCTTGGTCATCCGGACCGCGTACTCCGAGCTGCCACCCCCGACGATCAGGGACGCGAACGCCAGGTCGCCGCGGTACCCGGCGAACCACGAGTGCGATCCGCCCGGGAACTCGGCCTCGCCGGTCTTCCCGAACACCGCCCCGCAGCCCGAGATCTCCTTGGCGGTCCCGTTGGTCACCACCAGCCGCATCATGGGCCGCAGGGCCTCGACCATCTTGGGGCTGATGGGCGTCGCGTCACCCTGTACCGTCGTCGGCCGCCCGGCGATCAGCTGCGGCACCGGCGTCCTGCCGGCAGCCACCGTGGCGGCCACCAGGGCCATGCCGAACGGGCTGGCCAGCACGCGTCCCTGCCCGAAGCCGTCCTCGGTGCGCTCGGCCAGGTCCACCGTCGGCGGCACCGAGCCGGTGACCGTGGTGATGCCCTCGACCTGGTAGTCCAGCCCGATGCCGTAGCGGCTGGCCGCCTGGGTCAGCCCGCGCGGCGGCATCTTGCTGCTCAGCTCGGCGAATGTGGTGTTACAGGAACTGGCGAACGCGCGCGACATCGGCACCACGCCGAGGTCGAAGCCGCCGTAGTTGGGGATGCTGCGGTGCCCGATGTCGATGTGGCCCGGGCAGCCCATCATCGTGTTGGGCGTGGCCATGTCGCGCTCGACGGCCGCACCGGCGGTCACCATCTTGAACGTCGACCCCGGCGGGAACAGCCCGGTGGTGGCGAGCGGGCCGTCGGCGTCGGCCCCGGCGTTCTGCGCGATCGCCAGGATCTCCCCGGTCGACGGCTTGATCACCACCATCATCGCCTTACCGCCGCGGCTGTCGACGGCGTGCTGGGCGGCATTCTGCACCGCCCGGTCCAGGGTGAGCGAGACCGACGGCGCCGGAGACCCCGGAACCTCGTGCAGCACTTCGACTTCGACACCGTTCTGGTTCACGCTGACCACCCGCCAACCCGGCTCGCCGTCGAGTTGGCCGATGACCGTCTTCTTCACCTCGGCCACCACCGTCGACGCGAAATGCGGGTCAGTGGGCAGCATCTCGGGCTGGGGCGTGATCACGATGCCGGGCAGCCGGCCGATCGCCGGGAAAACCTTGTCGTTGTCGTCCGGATGCAGGGTGACCAGGTCCACCGGCTGGGTCGACGAGCTGGCCTGCTCCGCGAGCAGCTGGGGATCGCCGAGCGCGTCGTTGAAGGGGTGCAGGACGTCGGCCACCGCGTGCGCCGTCGAGCTCAGGGCCAACCCGGAGCCGGCCTGCGTGGCGTCCAGCGTGTAGTGGTACAGGTAGCCCGGCACCAGCACGTCGGTGCCGCCGAGTTCGTTGACCGAGGCGCGCCGCGGCCGGTCGGCCCGCAGCGCGAACGTCTGGTGCTCGCCCAGCTTGGGGTGCAGCCCGGTGGTGGTCCAGCGCACGCGCCAGCGTCCCTCGTAGCGGGCCATCTTCAGCTCGCCGTCATAGGTCCAGACCCGGTCCTTCGGCAGATGCCAGGAGAAGCGGTAGTCCACCTTGCCGGTGTCCTCGGCGTACCTGGCGCTGAGCACCTGCGCGTCGAGGTGGGTGGCCTGCAGCCCCGCCCAGGCCGCGTTGAGCGCCTCGCGGGCGTCGTTGGGGCTGTCGCTGAGCTGGGCGGCGCTGGCGGTATCCCCGACGGCCAGGGCGGCGAAGAACTGCTCGGCGGCCGGGCCGGGCCCGTCGGGCCGCGGGGTGCACGCGGACAGCGCGATCGCGGCAACGACCACCAAGCACGTGACTGACGAGACGAATGTTGTTCGAGTTGCCATCGGTGCTGATGTTAAGAACAGTGACACCGCCGCCCGCGCAGACACACCGAGACGAAACCGTTACGTCCGCGGCCCCGGCGCGGGGGCTAGTCCAGCAGGACGGTCGCGAACGTGCCGACCTCGGTGAAGCCGACGCGCGCATACGCCGCGCGGGCCACCGCGTTGAAGTCGTTGACGTAGAGGCTGGCGATGCGCCCGGCGCCCACGATTACCGCGGCCACCGTCGCGGTGCCGCCCGTGCCCAGTCCCTGGCCGCGCCACTCCGGGTGCACCCAGACGCCCTGGATCTGGCCGACCGCCGGGGACTGCGACCCCACCTCGGCCTTGAAGACGACCTGACCGTCCTCGAAGCGCGCCCAGGCCCGCCCGGCGGCGATCAGGCTGGCCACCCGGCGCCGGTAGCCACGGCCGCCGTCGCCGATGCGCGGGTCGACACCCACCTCCCCGATGAACATGTCGACGGCGGCCACCAGGTAGGCGTCCAACTCGTCCGGCCGGACCTGGCGCACCCCGACGTCGATGTCGCAGTTGGGATGGGCGGACAGCGCCATCAGCGGCTGCTGCTCGCGCACGTCACGCGCCGGGCCCCACGCCACCTCGAGCCGCTCCCACATCGGCAGCACCAGGTCGGCCCTGCCGACCAGCGACGAACAGCGCCGCGTCCCGCTCATCGCCTCGTCGGCGAACGCGTTGAGGTCGGCCGGCGCGCCACGCAGCGGGATCAGGTTGGCGCCGGCAAAGCACAACGACTCCTCCGGGCCGCGGCGGGTCCACAACTCGCCGCCGATCGCGTTGGGGTCGACGCCGTGGTCGGCGACGCGGGCCGCGACCATGCACGACCCGACCGGGTCCTCGTCGAAAACGCGCCACACGGTGGCGGCATCGCGCACCACGGACACCCGCCGCTCGCCGACGAGGCGGAAGATGGGCGGAGCCGACATGGGGGCGAACTCCCTGTGGTGGGTGCCGGGGACCGGTGCGAGCGCACCGGCCCCTATCAGCTTACGGTCACAACCGGCGAACCGCTCGCGGTTGTCTGCGGCCCGTCGCCCGATTCGTCACCCGTTTCGGACGCGAGACGCATCGCCTCCTCGATCAGGGTCTCGACGATCTTGGCTTCCGGAACGGTCTTGATCACCTCGCCCCGAACGAAGATCTGGCCCTTGCCATTTCCCGACGCCACGCCCAGGTCCGCCTCGCGGGCCTCGCCGGGACCGTTGACGACGCAGCCCATCACGGCGACCCGCAGCGGCACGTCGAGACCGTCCAAGCCGGCGGTGACCTCGTTGGCCAGCGTGTAAACGTCGACCTGGGCCCGGCCGCACGACGGGCACGACACGATCTCGAGCCCCCGCGGCCGCAGGTTGAGCGACTCGAGGATTCCGACGCCGACCTTGACCTCCTCTACCGGCGGGGCCGACAGCGACACCCGGATGGTGTCGCCGATGCCCTTGGACAGCAGCGCGCCGAAGGCGACCGCGGACTTGATGGTGCCCTGGAACGCCGGCCCGGCCTCGGTGACCCCCAGATGCAGCGGGTAATCGCACCGGGCGGCCAGCAACTCGTAGGCGGCGACCATCACCACCGGGTCGTTGTGCTTGACGCTGATCTTGATATTCCCGAAACCGTGCTCCTCGAACAGCGAGGCCTCCCACAGCGCCGACTCCACCAGCGCCTCGGGGGTGGCCTTGCCGTACTTCTCCAGGAACCGCTTGTCCAGCGAGCCGGCGTTGACGCCGATGCGGATCGGGATGCCGGCGTCGCCGGCGGCCTTGGCGACCTCGCCGACCCGGCCGTCGAACTCCTTGATGTTGCCGGGGTTGACCCGCACCGCGGCGCAGCCGGCGTCGATGGCGGCGAAGATGTACTTGGGCTGGAAGTGGATGTCGGCGATCACCGGGATCTTGCTCTTGGACGCTATCGCGGCCAGCGCGTCGGCGTCCTCCTGACGCGGACAAGCCACCCGCACGATGTCGCAGCCCGCCGCGGTCAACTCGGCGATCTGCTGCAGCGTCGAGTTGACGTCGTGGGTCTTGGTGGTGCACATCGACTGCACCGAGATCGGGTGGTCGCTGCCCACCCCGACGTCGCGAACCATCAGCTGGCGCGTGGGGCGACGGGGCGCGAGCGTGGGTGCCGGGGCGTCCGGCATTCCCAGGCCAACAGACACTTTTTGCCTTCTCTCGTCTACTGGAACAGCCGGATCGGATTCACCAGGTCGGCCGTGACGGTCAGCAGCATGTACCCGACGACGAAGACCAGGACCACATACGTCGCGGGCATCAGCTTGAGATAGTTCACCGGCGCGGCCGCCACCATGCCGCGGGCCGAGCGGATCATGTTGCGGACCTTCTCGAACACCGCGATCGCGATGTGGCCGCCGTCGAAGGGCAGCAGCGGCACCAGGTTGATCGCACCGAGGATGAGGTTCAACTGGGCCAGGAAGAACCAGAACGCCACCCACAGCCCGTGGTCGACGGTGTCGCCGCCGATGATGCTGGCCCCGACGACGCTCATCGGCGTCTGCGGGTCGCGCTGCCCACCGCCGATGGCATGCACCAGCGCGCCGACCTTCGTCGGGATCGCGACCAGCGCCTTGCCCACCTCGACGGTCAGTCCCCCGGCGAACGCGAACGTGGCCGGCACCGCGGAGAACACGCCGTAGTGGGTGGGCGTGAGCCTGACGGCGCCGACACCGATGGCGCCGACCGTCGAGGCCTCCGGCTTGCCGCCCTGTCCGTTTCCGACAAAGCGTTGCGTGGGCGTGATGTCGACATAGGTGGTGACGGTGGAGCCGTCCCGTTCCACGACGACCGGAACGGTCCCGTGCAGCTTGCGGACCGCCGCGGCCATGTCCTCGAAGCTGGACACCGGGGTGTCGCCGACCTTGACCACGATGTCGCCGGGGCGGATCCCGGCGCGCGCGGCCGGACCGGGGCCCGTGCAGGTCCCGAGCTTGCCCGGCGCCACTTCCGGTGCCACACACGCCGTTTCGCCGACCACGGCCCTGGTGGGTGGGTGCAGGTTAGGCAGACCCCAGACCAGTGCGATCCCGTAGAGCAGCACCAGGCAGATGACGAAGTTCATGCCGGGGCCCGCGAACAACACCGCGACCCGCTTCCAGGTCGCCTGCTTGTACATCGCCCGGTCGGTCTCGTCGGGCGCCAGCTCCTCGACCGGCGTCATGCCGGCGATGTCGCAGAAGCCGCCCAGCGGGACGCCCTTGACGCCGTACTCGGTCTCCCCGCGCCGGATCGACCACAGCGTGGGCCCGAAGCCGACGAAGTAGCGGCGCACTTTCATGCCGGTGGCGCGCGCCACCCACATGTGGCCGCACTCGTGCAGGGCCACCGAGATCAGGATGGCCAGCGCGAACAGCACAATGCCGATAACGAACATCATTTCGCTGCCAGGACCTTTCTCAAGCCAATCCCGAGACCTTGTCAGGGGCCACTGCCGGGGTCGCAGACGTTGCTACTGCGACGGCGCGCCGCGCCCGCTCCCGTGCCCAGCGCTGCGCGTCCAGTACCTCATCCACGTTAGCGGGTGATACGGCCCATTGGTCGGCGGCGTGCAGCACCTCGGCGATCGTTTTGACGATGCCCGGGAAGCCGATCCGGCCGTCGAGGAACGCTTCGGCCGCCTCTTCGTTGGCGGCGTTGTAGACCGCGGTCATGCAGCCGCCGGTCTCCCCGGCCCGCCGGGCGAGGTCGACCGCGGGGAACACGTCGCCGTCGAGCGGCTCGAATTCCCAGGTCGAGGCGGTGCTGAAGTCGCAGGAGGCGGCCGCGCCGGGGACGCGGCGCGGCCAGCCCAGCGCCAGCGAGATGGGCAGCTTCATGTCCGGCGGGCTGGCCTGCGCGATCGTCGAGCCGTCGACGAAGGTGACCATCGAATGAACGATCGACTGCGGGTGCACGACCACCTCGATGCGGTCGTAGGGGATGCCGAACAGCAGGTGGGT
>NZ_JBYCLG010000227.1:0-15512 GCF_057473785.1 Mycobacterium sp. TH-M103 | reverse complement strand
AGGGTTCGAGTCCCTCCGCCCGCACCGACGCCGTGGAGGCCTTCGCCAGCTGATGCCGGGCGCTATTGGCCCGTGCCGCCGGTGCCGCCGGTGGCGGTGCCTTCGCCGGCAGTGACGACCGCGGCGCTGCCACCGCCGCCACCGCCGCCCGAGCCGGGTTGCCCTAGCTGAACGCCGCCGCCTTGGCCGGGAGTGCCACCGCCGCTTCCGGTGCCGCTGCTACCGGGAGTGGCGGGGGAGGTGAGTCCGGTGCCGCCGGTGCCGCCGGTGCCGCCGGGGATCGCGTTGGCAGCGCCCCCGGTGCCGCCGTCGCCACCGTTCAGCAGGCCGGTGCCGCCACCACCGCCACCGCCGCCGGCGGCGTCGACGGCGGTGCTTGCGGTCGCACTGACGGTGCCACCGGTGCCGCCGGTGCCGCCTTGGTTGGAACCGCCGAGCGCACTGCCGCCGGTGCCGCCCGTCCCGCCCGTGATCGAGGCGACACCGACGTTGACGGCGCCCCCGCCGCCCCCGCCAGCACCGTCACCGCCAAGAGTTAACCGGTTGTGGCCGCCTAGGCCGCCTCCGCCGCCGGTGCTGGCGACGTCGACGCCGCCGCCGGGATTGAGTATCTCGGCCCGGCCGCCCGTACCACCGGCGCCGCCGCTTCCGCCGTGGGCACCGACACCGCCGGCGCCGCCGCCTCCGCCGCCCCCGCCGGCGATGGCGCCGCTGGTGGCGGTGAGGACGCCTCCTCCGCCGTCGCCTCCGGCGCCTCCGGTGCCGCCGGTGAAGCCGGCGCCACCGACGCCGCCGTTGCCTCCGGTGCCGCCGACGGCGCCGATGAAGCCGGCGGCGCCGCCGTTGCCTCCGGTGCCGCCGTCGCCGCCGGTGCCGAGGGCGCCCCCGCTGCCGCCGGTGCCCCCGGTGCCGCCGTCGCCGTTGCCGGCCCCGGCGATGCCGGCCGCGCCGCCGTCGCCGCCGTCGCCGCCGGTGCCGCCGATGGAACCCGCGCCGCCGTGCCCGCCGTTGCCGCCGTTGCCGCTGACTGCGCCGGAAAAGCTGGTGCTGCCGCCGGTGCCACCGTTGCCGCCGTTGCCGCCGGTTGCGTTGGCGCCCACGCTGCCGCCCAACGAGCCGGCTCCGCCGCCGCCGGCCCCGCCGTTACCACCGACGCCGCCGTTACCGCCGTTGCCGGCGGTGCCGGTTCCGCCGGTCCCGCCGTTACCTCCGCCGCCGCCCTCGCCGCCGGCCCCGCCGGCGCCCAACAGCCCGCCGGTTCCGCCGGACCCGCCCACACCACCGGTGCCGCCGTTACCGCCGACGGCGCCTGAGCCGGCCGCGGCCGCGCCGCCGTCCCCGCCGATCCCGCCGACCCCGCCCACCCCGCCGGCGCCGAACAGTAGCCCGCCGGTCCCGCCGGCCCCACCGGCCCCACCGGTCCCGCCGGCCTGGCCCATGCCGCCGGTGGTGCCCGCACCGCCTTGACCGCCGCTACCGCCGTTGCCGAACAGGAAGGCCGATCCGCCGGCACCGCCGGGCTGCCCGGCCGCACCGGACCCGCCATTTCCGCCATTGCCGAAAAGCCAGCCACCCGGCCCACCGGCCTGCCCCGTGCCCGACGCCCCGCTGGTGCCGTCGCCGAACAGCGGCCGCCCGAAGACCTGAAACTGCCCGGCAGTCTGGGCGGCACTCGTCAAGGCCTGCAGGGGATTGGCGCTGGCTGCCTCCGCGGTCACATACGCCCCATCCGCGCCGCTCAGTGCCCGCACGAACTGGGCGTGAAACGCTGCCGCCTGCGCGCTGAGCGCCTGAAAGTGCTGGCCGTGGCCGGAGAACAGCGACGCTACCGCCGCCGAGACCTCATCCTCGGCCGCGGCCACCACCCCGGTCGTGGGGGCCGCCGCCACCGTATGCGCAGCGGTCACAGCCGAGCCGATCGTGGACAATTCCGTCGCCGCCGAAGTCAAGAACTCCGGGGCCACCGCCAGATAGGACATCGCCACCTCTAGTCAGGTCGTTGTCGTCACCACATTAGTGAGGTCGTCAGCACATCTGGGTGAATCCGATGAATGTGACAGGCGCCGGGGAAAATGCGCGGGCTGGCGGCTACGAAAAGGGTCGACGTCCCAGGCGTCGCGGTTTGGCTTGACGGTGTTCATTCGCCGTGACGGGTTTGCGTGTAAGCGTCGCTGAGAAATGTGCTTGTCGCGACCCGATCCGCTACCGAACGTCGGTGCTGCGTTCGCGGCCGAGAAAGCAAAGCAGTGCGCCGGCAAACGGCTACGCCAATGCACTTCGGGCAGAGAAATTCGGCGTCAACATACAAGTGCATTCAATCGCAGTCGTCTCCTTCTGCAGCCGAGCCAATTTTCCGGCTCTGGCTGTGGAGTGCTCGGCTGGCTGTCCTCATACCTCCCGGCGGCAGGCCGCCCGAAACGGGTGCGAACCCGGAGGTTTCACTCGCCGGCTTTGCGGGCACGCGGCGTTTTGACCCGGACGAGCCGCACCAGCAGGGCGAGGCGCCGTGGCCACCGGACCCGAGCCGCCGGCATCGGACGATTTCGTCGCCGCCGAGGCCGCCGAACTTGCCGAACGCAGGGCGGCCGCGTGCCCCGAACGCGCCGCGTACGCGGGGCTGTCGCCCGCTGAGAGCTTCGAGGCCTCCGCGCGTGCGCACGAGCAGGTGGCGCGGGTGCACGACCACACCGTCGGCCAAGGCGCATCAGATTCGGCTGTGCATCTGGAGTCGGCAACCCGGCATCGCACCGCGGCGGCCGAAGACCGCGCTGGGCGCGCGCGAGCGGCAGGAGCCCGAGGCCGACCTTCCCTCCCCGCCCGAACCATTCCCCGGGTAGACCGGAGCGCAGCGAAGACGGACCCGTGCGGTCCGGCGGCGGCCCGGGGCCCGGGGCGCCGGCTCGGTGAGCACCGGTCACCCCGGCTGCCCGCTGGCGACGACCGTGGTGACTGGACGCCGAATTCCCCGTGGGCCAGGGCATCGTTGCCGCCCGCCGCCCGAGCTCCGCCAGTTCCCAGCGAACAAGTGTTTAGTGAAAGCGGCGGCCGGGAAGCCGGTCAGGAACCGTGGTTCAACCGACTCGCGGCAACCCCGATCAGACCTCAGGAACAAAAAATGGGTTCAACGCTTCGCACCCTCGCACGATGGAGCACGGCGCCCGCCAGAGGCGTGCAGACCGCCAGATCCTGGGTCAACGTGCCCCGTGGACTGGCGGCCCGGGCGACCACCCCGCTGCTGCCCGACGACTACCTCAAGATGCTCAACCCGCTGTGGTCGGCGCGCGAATTGCGCGGCCTCATCGTCGACGTGCGTCCGGAGACCGCCGATTCGGCGACCGTGACGATCAAACCGGGCTGGGGCTTCTCAGGTCGGTACACGGCGGGCCAGTATGTGGGCATCGGGGTGCGGATCGACGGTCGGTGGCACTGGCGCTCCTACTCGTTGACGTCGATCCCGCGGCGCGACAACAAGAACATCACCATCACCGTCAAGGCCACGCCGGAGGGCTTCCTGTCGAGTCACCTGGTCAACGGCGTCAAACCGGGCACCATCGTGCGGCTCGCGGCGCCGAAAGGGGACTTCAGGCTGCCCAACCCGCCGCCGGCCAAGATTTTGTTCATCACCGCAGGCAGCGGCATCACCCCCGTGATGGCGATGTTGCGCACGCTGAAGTCTCGCCGGCAGCAGGCTGACATCGTGCACATCCACTCGGCTCCGGGTGCCGATGCGGTGATCTTTCACGACGAGTTGCGCGAGCTCGAAACCAGCCAGAACGATTACCGACTTTACCTGCAGCTCACCGAGACTCAAGGCCATTTCGACTTCGGCGAGCTCGCCGACATAGTCCCCGACTGGCGGGAGCGACCGGCGTGGGTGTGCGGCCCGTCCGCCCTGCTGGACACCGCCGAAGAAGTGTGGAAGAGCGCGGGCCTGGGCGACCAGATCCACATGGAGCGCTTCACCATCGCCGCTACCGACAAGGGCGGGGAAGGCGGCACGGTCACCTTCTCGATTTCGGACAAAAGCATCGAAATCGACGGCGCCACATCGATTTTGGAAGCTGGTGAAAAGGTCGGAATCCAGATGCCGTTCGGGTGCCGGATGGGGATCTGCCAGACCTGTGTGCTTCCGCTGGAGGCCGGCCATGTCCGCGATGTTCGTTCCGGGACCGAACACCGCGAAGGGGACCGCATTCAAACGTGCATCTCGACCGCGTCGGGCAGCTGCACCATCAAGATTTGAGGGGTAACCGATGGCAATCACCGATATCAAGGAATACGCCCACCTCACAACCGAAGACGTCGAGCAGCTGGCACGGGAGCTCGATGCCATCCGCACCGACATCGAGGAGTCGCGGGGCGAGAGCGACTCGCGCTACATCCGCCGGGCGATCCAGCTGCAGCGGGGGCTGGCCGCCGGCGGGCGAATCGTCTTGTTCGCCAGCCACAACAAGCTCGCGTGGCTCACCGGGACGGCGATGCTGGCGTCCGCCAAGATCATCGAGAACATGGAGCTTGGGCACAACATCATCCACGGCCAGTGGGACTGGATGAACGACCCGGAGATCCATTCCACGGAGTGGGAGTGGGACACCACCTGCCCCAGCGTGCAGTGGAAGCACTCCCACAACTACATCCACCACAAGTACACCAACATCGTCGGCCTCGATGGCGATGTCGGTTACGGGATCATGCGCGTCACCCGCGACGAGCCGTGGGAGCCCTGGATGCTGGGCAACCCGATCAACAACCTCCTGCTGGGCCTGCTCTTCCAATACGGCGTCGCCCTGCACCACATCGAGACGGCCAAGATCCGCAAGAAGGAGAAGACCTGGGCCGAGGCGCGCAAGGACCTGCGCGTCATCGGCAAGAAGGTGCTCAAGCAGGAGGGCAAGGACTACCTGATCTTCCCCGCGCTGACCGGGCCGAACTGGAAACGCACCATGAAGGCCAACATGGTCGCCAACCTGATCCGCAACGTCTGGGCCTACGGGGTGATCTTCTGCGGCCACTTCCCCGACGGCGCCGAGAAATTCACTGTCGAGGAGTTCGAGAACGAGACGCGCGGGGAGTGGTATCTGCGCCAGATGCTGGGGTCGGCGAACTTCAACGCCGGTCCGCTGATGGCGTTCATGAGCGGCAACCTGTGCTACCAGATCGAGCACCATCTCTTCCCCGACTTGCCCAGCAACCGGTACGCGGAGATCGCCGTGCGGGTGCGCGAGCTGTGCGACAAGTACGACCTGCCCTACACGACGGGGTCCCTGGGCCGCCAGTACTGGCAGTCGTTCTGGACGATCTTCAAGCTGGCCCTGCCCGACAAGCTGCTCAGAGCCAGTCCCGACGACGCCCCGGAAACCCGTTCGGAACTGAAATTCCGTGTCCGCGAAGGGCTGCGGGACAGCTTCGTCGATCCCGCCACCGGCAAGCGGCGCGGGCTGCGCAGCGCGCTGCGCGAACTTCAGGGGCGCGCGGCCTGACCGAACCGGGCCCGTCGCCCCGGCTTGACCTTTGGTAAGGCAACCCTTAGTTTTGGGTAACTTACCGAATCGGAGCGTGGTGTCTTGGCAGAGATCGGCGCGGCGGGGGAGCACCGCTGATGGCGCGCGGGTTCCAGGGTGTGGTGTTGCGGGTCTTCGGCGCACGCGACCACGCGGCAACGGTGACCGAGACCGTGCGCATCGCCCCGCACTGCGTCCGGGTACGCATGGTGTCGCCGACGCTGTTCGACGACGCCGTGCCCGAACCCGCCGCGTGGCTGCGCTTCTGGTTTCCAGACCCGGACGGGTCCGACACCGAGTTCCAGCGCGCATACACGATCTCGGAGGCGGACGTGGCCGGGGGTCGCTTCGCGGTCGATGTCGTGTTGCACGACCCGGCCGGGCCGGCTTCGTCGTGGGCGCGCACGGTCGAGCCGGGCGCGACGATCGCGGTCATGTCGCTGATGGGGTCGTCGCGTTTCGAGGCGCCCGCGCAGCGGCCGGCCGGTTATCTGCTGATCGGTGACTCGGCGTCGATTCCGGGCATCAACGGGATCATCGGGACGGTGCCCGACGACGTCCCGATCGAGACCTACCTCGAGCAGCACGACGAGGACGACACCCTGATCCCGCTGGCGCGGCATCCGCGCTCACGGGTGCACTGGGTCGCCCGCCGCGACGCGAAGTCGCTGGCCGAGGCGATCGAGACGCGGGACTGGTCGGGCTGGTATGCCTGGGCGACGCCGGAGGCCACGACGCTCAAACACGTGCGCCACCGGCTGCGGGAGGAGTTCGGCTTCCACAAGTCCGGGATCCACGCCCAGGCCTACTGGAGCGCCGGTCGCGCGATGGGCACCCGGCGCGGTGAAAGCGCCGCCGCACCAGAGGGATCGGTGGTGCCGCCGTCGGACCCGGCGCCGGCGCCGGTGTCCCCGGACAAGTGGCGCGCCCAGGTCGCCGACCGGTTGCGTGCGCCGCTGCGGCGGCGGTGAAGCCCGGCGCACCGCAACTCTTGCCGTATGCCTTACAGTTTGTCAGTCCGATCGAGCCGGTTTCACGGAGGCATGTGCATGAGTGCGGTGGTGTCGATCCCGCGGTATCCCGGCGACGTGACACCCGAATGGCTGTCCGCCGCGCTCAGCCGGCGCGGCAGCGTGGTCGAGATCGCCGGCGTGGAGGTGGTGGCCATCGGCACCGGACAGACCGGCGCCACCTATCGGGTCAAGGCCCGGTACGCGACGGATCCCGGCGGCCTGCCCGATACGTTCGTCATCAAATTGCCGGCCCAGGACGACACCGTGCGCGACCGGGTCACCGTCGGCTATCGCAGCGAGTGCGCGTTCTATGCCGGGGTGGCCGACCGGGTCCGGGTTCCGACACCGCAGTGTTTCTACTGCGAGATCACCGACGATGCAATGGATTACGCGCTGTTGCTTGCCGATCAGGCGCCCGCGGTGCAGGGCGATCAGCTCGCCGGCTGCGGTGAGCAGGAGGCGCGGCTGGCGGTGGCGGCGCTGGCCGGCTTGCACGGCCCCAGCTGGTGCGACCCGGTGTGGCTGGATTTTCCGGGCATCGCGTTCGCGCGTCCCGACGAAGCCGGCGCGAAGGGGCTCGGCGAGGTGGCGAAGATGAGCCTCGACATCACCCTGGCGAAGCTCGGCGACCGGATGAGCGCCACGGACCGCGAGACCTTCACCGCGACAATGGGGCTGGTGACGCCCTGGCTGCTCACCGAGTACGACCGGTTCGCCTTGCTGCACGGTGACTACCGACTGGACAACATGCTGTTCGATCCCGATCGCAGCCGGGTGAGCGTGGTGGACTGGCAGACGCTGGGGGTGGGACTTCCCGCCAGGGACCTCGCCTACTTCACCGCCACCAGCCTGGATTCGCAACTGCGGTCGGCGATCGAGAACGATCTCGTCGACGACTACCATCGCGCGCTTCTGGAACACGGTGTCAGCGGCTACGAGCGCGAAACGTGCTGGCGCGACTACCGGCTCGGGGTGCCGCAGGCCCTGCTGATCTCGGCGCTGGGATTCGCGTTCGCGGCCGCCACCGACCGCGGCGACGACATGGTGCTGACGATGCTCGCCCGCGGCTGCCAGGCCGTGCGCGACCTGGGAACGCTGGACCTGATCGGCTGAGGACTCAGAACTCGTCGGAGAAGTCGGCGCTGAGCCAGCGGTCGGGCCGGATGGTGAACAAGACCTCCTCGACGTCCTGCATGCTGCGCAGGAAGGCGCGGCCGCCCTCTTCGCCGAGGTAGCGAATGGCGATGGCTTCCTGAAGGTCCCTCGGGGCCGGCTTGGTGGTGTCCACGACGGTGCCCTCCACCACCACGTATTGGTAGGGCAACTCCTCGCGCTGAACCACCAGCGTCACCGCACCCGCCCGCTCGATGAGCCGGGCCTTGCGGCTGGACGCGCCGGTCATGATCCGCACGTCGCCGCCGGGGCTGTAGTCGTACCAGATCGGGACGCTGGCCGGCGGGCGGCCGTCGCCGGCATCGACGGAGAGCACGGCGATGTGCGTTGCGGCAAGGAAGTCCTGGCGTTCGGTGTCGCTGAAGCTTTTCATGCCGACTGCAAGCACCGATCCGTGCCGGCTATTCCCGGCCCGCGAAGTTCAGTACTGGGTCGAACCCTGGTCCACCGGGATCCGGGCGGCGGTGACGTTGCGCGATTCGTCACTGGCCAGCCAGCACACCGTGTCGGCGATGTCCTCGGGTTCGGCGACCCAATTCGGCAGGAACGGCGTCAGCATGTTGGACAGCTGCGGGTTGGTCTCCATGGCCTTGCCGATGGCCGCGACCATGTCCCCGGATCCCATGGGCGTGTTCACCGGGCCCGGGTGCACGCTGTTGACCCGGATCGAGTGCTTGCCCAACTCGGCGGCGAAGGCGCGGGCCATCCCGGTGACGGCGTGCTTGCTGGTGGTGTAGTGCACCATGAACGGCTGCAGCTTCAGGCCTGCCGCGGAGCTGATGAGGATGATCGAGCCGCCGCGCCCGCCCGCGATGATCTTGTCCGCGCCTGCCATCACTGTGTTCCAGGTGCCGGTGACGTTGATGTCCATGACGTCGCGGAAGGTTTCGGGGGTGATTTCGTCCCAGGCCTGCGGGGCCGAGACCCCGGCGTTGGCAACGATGACGTCGAGGCGTCCGAGCGCGGCGACGCCGTCGTCGACGGCTTTGCGCAGCCCCGCGAAGTCGCGGGTGTCGACGACGGTGGCGACGATCCTGCGGTTCGTCTCCTCGACGAGGCGAACCGTTTCGGCGAGGTCCTCGGGCGTGGCCGGGTCGTAGGGCACGCACGACGGGAGCTTGCCGGCGATGTCGACGGCGATGACGTCGGCGCCCTCGGCGGCCATACGGACGGCGTGCGCCCGCCCCTGGCCGCGTGCGGCGCCGGTGACGAAGGCGACCTTCCCGGCGAGCCGTCCGCTCACCGCTGCGCCGCCCTGATCAGGTTGGAGCCGATGATCAGCCGCTGGATCTCGCTGGTGCCCTCATAGAGTCGCAGCAGCCGCACGTCGCGGTAGATGCGCTCCACGGGCACCCCGCGCATGTAGCCGCTGCCGCCGTGGATCTGCACCGCGAGATCGGCGACCTTGCCGGCGGTCTCGGTGCAGAAGAGTTTGGCTGCCGACGGCGCGACCCGGCGGTCCTCGCCGGTGACCCACAGCCGCGCGGCCTCACGCGCCAGCGCGCGCCCGGCCAGCACCCCGGCCTGCTGGTCGGCGAGCATCGCCTGCACCAACTGGAAGCTGCCTATCGGCGCCCCGCCCTGGGTCGCGGTGGCGGCGTAGGCCACCGACTCGTCGAGCGCGCGCTGGGCTGCGCCCATGGCCAGTGCGGCGATGTGGACCCGGCCACGCGCCAAAGAGGTCATCGCCGCGCGGTAGCCGATGTCCTCGCTGCCGCCGATCAGCGCGTCGGGCCCTACCCGCACGTCGGCGAAGCCGACGTCGGCGGTCCACGCGCCCTCCTGGCCCATCTTGGCGTCCTTGGCGCCCACCTCGACGCCCGCGGCGTCCGCGGGGACCAGGAACACCGCGATCCCGGGGCCCTGATCGTCGGCCGGCCGGGTGCGCGCGAACACCACGAACAGGTCGGCGACGGGCGCGTTGGTGATAAAGCGCTTTTGCCCCGAGATGACCCAGTTGTCTTCGTCGCGAACGGCGTTGGTCTTCAGTCCGGCGGGGTTGGACCCGGCGCCGGGCTCGGTCAGGGCGAAGGATGCGACGACATCGCCGGTCGCCATCGGCTCGAGCCAGCGCTCCTTTTGCGTGTCGGTGCCGAAGCTGACGAGCACCTGCCCGGCGATGCCGTTGTTGGTGCCGAACATCGAGCGCAGCGCCAGCGAGGTGTAGCCCAATTCCATTGCCAGTTCGACGTCTTGGGCCAGGTTCAACCCCAGCCCGCCCCACTGCTGGGGAATCGCGTAACCGAACAACCCCATCTTGGCGGCCTGCTCGCGGAGGTCGTCGGGTACCCGATCGTCGGCCAGGATCTCCTGTTCGCGCGGTACCACCGCGGTGCGGACGAACTGACGGGTCTGGGCGAGGATCTCCTGGAAGTCCTCGTCGGAGACTTCGGGAACTTCGGCGGTTGTCATTCGGCAGACGCTCCTCACTCGGTGGGGAAACCCCAGGGGCGGGTAAAATCCTATATGAAATATGATATTCGAAATGGTGTGCCCCCGGACCGGGAGCGGAAACAGGGAAGGACGCGTGATCCGGTGTCGTTGCTGAGCGGTCAAACTGCGGTGATCACAGGTGGTGCGCAGGGGTTGGGCTTCGCCATCGCCGAACGCTTCGTGGCCGAGGGCGCGCGCGTGGTGCTCGGCGACGTGAACCTCGAGACCACCGAGGCCGCGGCGAAACAGCTTGGCGGCGAAGACCTTTCAATGCCACGGGCGCTGGCGGTCCGCTGCGACGTGACCAAGGCGGCCGAGGTCGAGGCTCTGGTCCAGACCGCGGTCGAGCGTTTCGGCGGCCTGGACATCATGGTCAACAACGCCGGCATCACCCGCGACGCGACGATGCGCAAGATGACCGAGGAGCAGTTCGACCAGGTCATCGCCGTGCACCTGAAGGGCACCTGGAACGGGATCCGGGCCGCGGCGGCGATCATGCGGGAACAAAAGCGGGGATCGATCATCAACATGTCGTCGGTGTCGGGCAAGGTCGGCATGATCGGACAGACCAACTACTCGGCGGCCAAGGCGGGCATCGTCGGGATGACCAAGGCCGCAGCCAAGGAGCTCGCCTACCTGGGTGTACGGGTCAATGTCATCGCCCCCGGCCTGATCCGTTCGGCCATGACGGAGGCTATGCCGCAACATATTTGGGACCAGAAGGAGGCCGAGGTGCCGCTGGGCCGCGCCGGGGAGCCCAGCGAGGTCGCCGGTGTCGCGCTGTTCCTGGCCTCTGACTTGTCGTCGTACATGACCGGCACCGTGATGGAAGTGACCGGCGGCCGCCACATATGAGTTTTCTCAGCGCGAGCAGACGCAAAGTCACCCAATTCGTGCCGAACTGGCGCGATTTCGCCTCTGCTCGGCAAAGGAGTGGGCATGCGTGAGACAGTCATCTGCGAACCCGTGCGGACGCCGATCGGCCGCTACGGGGGAATCTTCAAGTCCCAGAGCGCCGTCGACCTCGGTGTCGCCGCACTCAAGGGCCTCCTGGGGCGGACCGGGCTGGCGCCCGACGCGGTCCAGGACGTGATCCTCGGGCACTGCTATCCCACCAGCGACGCCCCGGCGATCGGGCGCGTGGTGGCGCTGGACTCGGGCCTGTCGGTGACGGTCCCCGGCATGCAGGTGGACCGGCGCTGCGGGTCGGGCCTGCAGGCGGTGATCCAGGCGTGCCTGCAGGTGGGCAGCGGCGACCACGACCTGGTGATCGCCGGCGGCTGTGAGTCGATGAGCAACGTCGCCTTCTATTCCACCGACATGCGCTGGGGCGGCGCCCGGGGCGGCGTCCAGGTGCACGACGGGCTGGCGCGCGGCCGCACTACCGCCGGCGGCCGCCACTACCCGGTCCCGGGCGGGATGCTCGAGACCGCGGAGAACCTGCGGCGCCGGTACGGCATCTCACGCCGGGAGCAGGACGAGCTCGCGGTGCGCTCGCACCAGCGGGCCGTCGCCGCGCAAAAGAACGGAATCCTCGCCGAGGAGATCGTTCCGGTGCCGGTGCGCACCCGCCAGGGGGAGGAGTTGGTCCACACCGACGAGCACCCGCGCGCCGACACCTCGGTGGAGTCGCTGGGCAAGCTCAAACCCGTTCTGCTGGATCAGGATCCGGATGCCACCGTCACCGCCGGCAACGCCAGTGGTCAGAACGATGCGGCATCGATGTGCGTGGTGACCACCCGGGAGAAAGCCGAGGAACACTGCCTGAGGCCGCTGGTGCGCCTGGTCTCCTGGGGGTCGGCCGGCGTGCCGCCCGACGTCATGGGCATCGGACCGGTGCCCGCCACCGAGGCCGCGCTCGCCAGGGCCGGCCTGACGCTCGCCGACATCGACCTCATCGAGCTCAACGAAGCCTTCGCCGCCCAGGCGCTTGCGGTCATGCGGGAATGGGATTTCGGCGAGTCCGACCACGACCGGACCAACGTGCACGGCTCGGGGATCTCGCTGGGCCATCCCGTCGGCGCGACCGGCGTCAGGATGCTGGCCACGCTGGCGCGCGAACTGGACCGCCGCGAGGCTCGCTACGGGCTGGAGACGATGTGCATCGGCGGCGGGCAGGGGCTGGCCGCGGTCTTCGAACGGGTCGCGTCGGCATGAGCGGGCTGCCCCTCGACGGGCTCACCGTGGTGGAGGTGTCCAGCTTCGTGGCCGCGCCGCTGTGCGGCATGACGCTGGGACAGCTTGGCGCGCAGGTGATCCGGATCGACCCCGTCGGCGGCGCGTCGGATGCGCGGCGCTGGCCGCTGGCGGCCGATGGCACGTCGATCTACTGGACCGGTCTGAACAAGGGCAAGCGCTCGGCCACCATCGACCTGCGGTCCGCCGAGGGCCAGGAGCTGGTCCAGCGCCTGATCGTCGAGGGTGACGGCATCGTGGTCACCAACGCCGCCGGGCTGGCGTGGCTCGGCCACGACGTGTTGGCCTCCCGGCGCCCCGACGTCATCCACGTCCAGCTGCTCGGCCGCGGCGACGGCTCCACGGCGGTGGATTACACCGTCAACGCCGGCATCGGCTACCCGCTCGTCACCGGTCCGGCCGACCACGCCGGCCCGATCAACCACGTGCTGCCGGCCTGGGACGTGTGCTGCGGCCTGTACGCCGCGCTGGGCGTTGTCACCGCCGTGCGCCGCCGCGACCAGTGCGGTGCGGGCGCGCGGATCACCCTCGCGCTCGAGGACGTCGCGTTGGCCACTGCGGGCAACCTCGGGTTGTTGACCGAGCCGCAGGTCACCGGGACGCAGCGCGAGCGCCTGGGCAACGCCATCTATGGCCAGTACGGCCAGGACTTCACCAGCCGCGACGGCGCCACCTTCATGGTGGTGACGTTGACGGGCAGGCACTTTCGCGATTTGGTCGCAGTGACGGGCACCGGAGACGCGGTGGCGGCGCTGGCCGGGGCGCTGGGGGTGGACTTCGCCGATGAGGGGGACCGCTACCGCTACCGCGACGTACTCTCGGGCCTGTTCGCCGTCTGGTTCGCCGAGCACACCGCCGACGAGATCACCGCCGCGTTGGCGGACACCACCGTGCTCGTCGAGCGGTACCGCACCTTCGCGCAGGCCGCGGCCAGCCCGAAAGTGACCGCCAATCCGTTGTTCTCGCGGCTGGATCAACCGGGCGTCGGGGAGTATCTTGCCCCCGGCCTGCCGGCCGCCTTCGACGGGACCCACCCGGCCGGGGCGCCGGCCCCCGCGCTGGGGCAGGACACCGCCGCCGTCCTCGCCGAGCGCCTGGGCCTGAGCGCTGCCGATATCGACCGCCTGGCCGACGCCAACACGATCGCCCGCTGAGCCCGCCGAAAGAGAGAAGCGCATGACCAAACTCGCCCAGACTCTCGGCCTGACCGAATTCCAGACCGAGATCATCGCCACGGTGCGGCAATTCGTCGAGAAGGAAGTCATTCCCCACGCCGCCGAACTCGAACGCGGCGACACCTATCCCCAGGACATCGTCGACCAGATGCGCGAGATGGGCCTGTTCGGCCTGATGATCCCGCAGGAGTACGGCGGGCTGGGCGAGTCGCTGCTGACCTACGCGCTGTGCGTCGAGGAGTTGGCCCGCGGCTGGATGAGCGTGTCGGGGGTGCTCAACACCCACTTCATCGTGGCGTACATGTTGCGCCAGCACGGCACCGACGCCCAGAAGCGGAAACATCTGCCGCGCATGGCGACCGGCGATTCGCGCGGTTCGTTCTCGATGTCCGAGCCGGAGCTCGGTTCCGATGTCGCCGCGATACGCACTCGCGCGCAACGCAACCCGGACGGCGACTACACCATCAACGGCCAGAAGATGTGGCTCACCAACGGGGCCAGCTCGACGCTGATCGCCGTGCTCGTGCGCACCGACGAGGGCGCTGGCAAGCCGCACCGCAACCTGACCGCGTTTCTTGTCGAGAAGCCCACCGGGTTCGGCGAGACCGTGCCGGGACTGGTGATTCCGGGCAAGATCGACAAACTGGGCTACAAGGGCATCGACACCACCGAACTGATCTTCGACGGGTACCGGGCTAGTGCCGACGACATCCTGGGCGGCACGCCGGGCCAGGGGTTCTTCCAGATGATGGACGGCATCGAAGTCGGCCGGGTCAACGTGTCGGCGCGCGCCTGCGGTGTCGGTATCCGCGCCTTCGAGCTCGCCGTGCGCTATGCCCAGCAGCGGCACACCTTCGGCAAGCCGATCGCCGAGCACCAGGCCATCGCCTTCCAGCTCGCCGAGATGGCCACCAAAGTCGAGGCGGCGCACCTGATGATGGTCAACGCCGCGCGGCTCAAGGACTCCGGGGAGCGCAACGACGTCGCCGCCGGCATGGCCAAATACCTTGCCAGCGAATACTGCACCGAGGTCACCCAGCAAAGCTTCCGCATCCACGGCGGCTACGGCTACTCCAAGGAGTACGAGATCGAGCGCCTGATGCGCGACGCACCCTTCCTGCTCATCGGCGAGGGGACCAGCGAGATCCAGAAGTCGATCATCAGCAAGCGACTGCTCGCCGACTATCGGGTGTGAGACGGTGACCGTCCCCGATTTCGCCGCCCGGCCGCAACTTTCCGACGACGTCGCGCGCCTGGTCCGCGGCCGGATCTTCGACGGCACCTACGCAGCGGGCGCCTACATCCGTCTGGACCAGTTGGCCGCGGAATTGGGGATCAGTGTCACCCCGGTGCGCGAAGCGCTGTTCGCCCTGCGCGCCGAAGGCCTGATCGACCAACAGCCCCGCCGGGGATTCGTGGTGTTACCGGTCACCGGGCAAGATGTAACCGACGTCGCGAACGTCCAGGCGCACGTCGGCGGGGAACTGGCCGCCAGGGCCGCCACCGACATCACCGCGGACCAACTGGGCGAGCTGAAGCAGATCCAGGCCCAGCTGGAGGACGCCTACGCCCGCGACGACCACGAGGCGGCCGTCCGCCTCAATCACGAGTTCCACCGGGCCATCAACGTCGCCGCGGATTCCCCGAAACTCGCCCAGCTGATGTCGCTGGTCACCCGCTACGCACCCGAGTCGGTTTTCCCGACGATCGAGGGCTGGCCGGAACGGTCGATGAAGGACCATCGGCGGATCCTTTCCGCGCTCGAGTCGCACGACGGCGAGAGGGCGCGCGCGGCGATGTCGGAACACCTCGCCGTCGGTGCGGGGCCGCTGATCGACCACCTCGTGGCGCGCGGGGTGGTCGTCGAGGCGCGCCCTCCGGCGTCCCCGAGCTAACCCACCCGTTGTTGCTGGACCCGCGCGGGCCTAAGTGGTCTTGCCCGTTAATTCGTCGGGGGTTGTTGCCATGCGGTGGGGTCGCCGAGGTAGAGGCCACAGGCGCAGTCGAGGGCTTCTTCGGGA
>NZ_JBYCLG010000226.1:0-2498 GCF_057473785.1 Mycobacterium sp. TH-M103 | reverse complement strand
CGACGGTCGACACCATGGTGGTCAAGGGGGCGGTGGAGTCGGCGTGCCGCGCTCCCTCGCTGCACAACAGCCAGCCGTGGCGCTGGGTGGCCGGCGGCGCGGTCGTCGACCTGTTCGCCGACCCGCACCGGATCGTGACCGCGACCGACAGCTCGGGCCGCGAGTCCATCATCAGCTGTGGGGCGGTGCTCGATCACTTCCGCGACGCGATGCTCGCCGCCGGCTGGCACACCGAGGTCGACCGGTTCCCCAATCCCAGCAACCTCGACCACCTCGCCTCGATCGGGTTCGCCCCGGCCGACTACGTCACCGACGCCCAGCGCGACCGCGCCGCGGCGATGGCGCGTCGCCGGACCGACCGGCGCCCGTTCGGCGCCCCGAAGGACTGGGCGTCGATCGAGCCCGCGCTGCGCAGCGCGTTCGACCCCGGCCTGGCCACACTGGACGTGCTGTCCGACGAGGCGCGGCCCCGCCTGGTGGAGGCGTCCCGGCTCACCGAGGTCCTGCGCCGCTACGACGACCTCTACCACCACGAATTACGTTGGTGGACAGCGCCGGTGCGGGAATCTGAGGGAATACCCGAGGGCGCGTTGCCCTCCGCCGCGCAGGGTAGCGACGTCGACGTGAACCGCCGCTTCCCCGCCGACGGGAATGCCGGAAATTCGCCGGCCGGCCAGGATGAGGCCAAGATCGTGGTCCTGTCCGGCTACGGCGACACCCGCGCGGACTGGCTCGCCGCCGGGGAGGCGCTTTCGGCGGTGCTGCTGGAGTGCACCATGGCCGGATTGGCGACGTGCACGGTCACGCACATCACCGAGGTGCAGGCCGGCCGGGACATCGTGCGGGGGCTCCTCGCCGACCCGACGATGGTGCCGCAGGTGTTGATCCGGGTCGGCGCCGCGCCCGCCGGAGATCTCCCGGAGCCGACGCCGCGCCGGCCGTTGCGCGACGTGCTGGAAATGCGGAGCTGAAACGCCGGCGCGCGGAAGCCACAAAAGCCCTGACAATGAGGAGTTTCACGATGTTCGACTCATACCCGCCCAAGTCGGTGGTCGTCGGTGTCGACGGATCGCAGGCCGCGATTCGCGCGGCGCGGTGGGCGGTGGACGAGGTGGACGGGACCGACGTCCCGCTGCGCCTGCTCTATGTCGCCCGGACGGATCCCGGCGCCGGCCCGCTGGAAGCCAGGGCGGCATTGGCGGCCGCGGAGGAAGTCGTGCAGGATGCGTACAGCGCCATCGAGGCCCTGGGCAGGTCGGTGAAAGTCGAGACCGAGGTGCTCGAAGGCGAGCCGGTGCCCACACTCGTCGCGGCGTCGCGCTCCACCGGATTGCTCTGCGTCGGGGACACCGGCGCCGCACAGCATCCGGAGGGCTGGTTGGGTTCCACCGCAAGGGAAGTGGCGCAGTCCGCCCACTGTTCGGTCGCCATCGTCAGAGGTGAGCGCGACGGCACGGCCGCCGCCGACCGGCGCTGGATCGTCGCCTGTGTGGACGGATCGCCCGAGGACGTCGACGTTCTCGAGCTCGCGCTCAACGAGGCCCAGCGCCGGCACGCCCGGCTGCGGGTGGTGACCGAGGCGGCGCCGGGTGGCGCCCCGGGCGGCGACGGCGCGGCCGTGATACTCGACCCGCACCTGGTGCGCTGCCTGGACGGCTACCCCGACGTGCACGTCGACACCGCGGTGCTGCGCGGTCCCTTCCGTGACTACCTCGCCGAGCATGCCGCGTTCGTCCAGCTGGTCATGGTCGGCGCCGCCCGGACCGCCGAGGTGCGTCAACTGCTCGGCCCGGACGGTGCTCCCGCGCTGCGGAACAGCGATTTCTCGCTGCTCGTCGTCGGGCCCGAGCGGCCGGGCCGCTGATGAGGGCCCGCGTCGGCGACTGGCTGGTCATCAAGCGCGGCACTGTCGGCCAGCCGGAGTTGCGCGGGTTGATCACCACCGTGCGCTCGCCGGACGGGGCGCCGCCCTACCGTGTCCGCTGGCTCGCCACGGGCGAGGAGGCGACGGTCTACCCGGGTCCCGACGCGCTGGTCGTCACGGCCGAAGAGCAGCGGGCCGCCGACGAGCGGGCGCGGTCGCGGTACGCCGCGGTGCAGGCCGCCATCCGGGAGCGCGCGGACGGGGGCCGCGGCGGCGCCCCGAATTAGCCCCTGCGCCAAGAATTCTGCGCGCGCATCGCCGCGAAACGGTTGACAACGAACCGGACACGCCGAGGTCGCGGTTTGTCGGCGCCCCGTGCCGGACGCCGCCTGACCCACTAGCCTGAGACGGTCCAACAGGTGACTTCAGGCCCTATGGGCGGGGTGGTCGCCGCCGCAATGATGAAACCACCCTGCACATAAAGGAACTCGTATGGCTTCTACGGTAAGCGGTCTGTACTTGCTGACGGACTCCGATGTCGACGCGCTCGCCTGGCAGTTCATGCACTCGGACTATGCCGACGACATCTACGCCGACTGGCCGCTGGACCGGCGTCTCGACGGGTTCCTCCGGC
>NZ_JBYCLG010000225.1:0-3840 GCF_057473785.1 Mycobacterium sp. TH-M103 | reverse complement strand
CCTCCGTGCTGCTGTCCGACCCGTGGGCGTGCAGCCGGTTCGCCGAGCACGAGGTGGTGGTTCCGCTGGTGGTGATCAGCGAACTGGAGGCCAAACGGCACCACCACGAGCTGGGGTGGTTCGCGCGTCAGGCGTTGCGCCTGTTCGACGACCTGCGCCTCGAGAACGGACGACTCGATCAGCCTATTTCCGTTGGGACACAAGGTGGTACGCTGCACGTCGAGCTGAACCACACCGATCCCTCGGTGCTGCCGGCCGGCTTCCGCACCGACAGCAACGACTCCCGGATCCTGAGCTGCGCCGCCAACCTCGCCGCCGAAGGTCGACGAGTTACGTTGGTCAGCAAGGATATTCCGCTTCGGGTCAAGGCGGCTGCGGTGGGCCTGCCCGCCGACGAGTACCACGCCCAGGACGTCGTGACCTCCGGCTGGTCGGGGATGCACGAGATCGACACCGCAGCCGAGGACATCGACACGCTGTTCGCCGACGGTGAGATCGACTTGGCCGAGGCGCGGGATTTGCCGTGCCACACCGGGATTCGGCTTCTTGGCGGCAGCTCGCATGCGCTCGGCCGGGTCACCGCCACCAAACGCGTCCAGCTGGTCCGCGGTGACCGCGAGGTGTTCGGGCTGCGCGGCCGTTCCGCCGAGCAGCGGGTCGCGCTCGACCTGCTGCTCGACGAGTCGGTGGGCATCGTGTCGCTGGGCGGCAAGGCCGGCACCGGGAAGTCCGCGCTGGCGTTGTGCGCGGGCCTGGAGGCCGTGCTGGAACGGCGGACCCACCGCAAGGTGGTGGTGTTCCGCCCGCTCTACGCGGTCGGCGGCCAGGAGCTGGGCTACCTGCCGGGCAGCGAGAGCGAGAAGATGGGGCCGTGGGCGCAGGCGGTGTTCGACACCCTCGAGGGCCTGGCCAGCCCGGCGGTTCTCGACGAGGTGCTCTCCCGGGGCATGCTCGAGGTGCTCCCGCTCACCCACATCCGCGGCCGCTCCCTGCACGACTCGTTCGTCATCGTCGACGAGGCCCAGTCGCTGGAACGCAACGTCCTGCTGACGGTGTTGTCCCGGTTGGGCACGGGCTCGCGGGTGGTGCTGACCCACGACATCGCCCAGCGCGACAACCTGCGAGTCGGCCGCCACGACGGGGTCGTGGCGGTGATCGAGAAGCTCAAGGGCCACCCGCTGTTCGCCCACATCACGCTGCTGCGCAGTGAGCGCTCACCGATCGCCGCGCTGGTCACCGAGATGCTCGAGGAGATCGCCGGGCCGCACTGAGCGCGCAGGACGGTAGGCTGCGAGCGTGCCGAAACGACCCGACAGCCAGGCCTGGCGCTACTGGCGGACCGTTCTCGGCGTCGTGGCGGCCGTCGCGGTGCTGGTCATCGGCGGCCTCACCGGCCACGTCACCCGCGCGGAGAACCTCAGTTGCGCGGTGGTCAAGTGCGTCGCGCTGACGTTCGACGACGGGCCGAGCCCGTTCGACGGCCGGCTGCTGAAAATCCTGAAGGACAACGACGCCAAGGCGACGTTCTTTTTGATCGGCAACAAGGTGGCGGCCGACCCGGCCGGGGCCAGGCGCATCGCCGACGCCGGCATGGAGATCGGCAGCCACACCTGGGAACACCCCAACATGACGACGATCCCCCCGCAGGACATCGCCGGCCAGTTCTCGAGGGCCAACGACGCGATCAGTGCCGCGACCGGCCGCACGCCCGCGCTGTACCGTCCCGCCGGGGGGCTGTCCGACGACGCGGTGCGCCGGACCGCCGCTCGTTTTGGTTTGGCCGAAATCCTTTGGGACGTCATCCCTTTCGACTGGGCGAACGACTCGAACACGGCTGCGACGCGCGCAATGCTGATGACCTACGTCAAGCCCGGCTCCGTGGTGCTGTTCCACGACACCTACTCGAGCACCGTGGATTTGGTATACCAGTTCATCCCGGTACTCAAGGCCAACGGCTACCGCATGGTGACGGTCAGCGAACTGCTGGGGCCGCGGGCGCCGGGCAGCAGCTACGGTAGCCGGGAGAACGGGCCGCCGGCCAACGTCCTGCATGACATCCCGGCGAGCGAGATCCCGGCGCTGCCCGACACACCGTCACCCAAGCCGATGCCCAATTTCCCGATCACCGACATCCCGGGCCAGAACTCGGGCGGGCCGAACAACGGTGCCTAGCCCGCGGCCGGGCCGCGCGCGGCTACCGTTGTAGCGTGAGCACGGCAGCGGCATCCGGTGCGGGGCAGCGCAAGTCCGCACGCCGCCTGTCGATTCAGTACGGGACCGACCTCGCCGTGGCCTACGTCATCGGACTGCTCGACGCGTCGGCCATCCTGATCCCGCTGGGGCGCCGCACCTCGGTGTCCTTCGCCAGGCACGACGCGGTGGCGGTGGTGGTACTGGGCCTGCTGGGCGCCCTCGGCGTCGCCGTGGCGGGCGTGCTCAACCTCGCTCCCACGCTGCGGTGGTTCGCATCGGGGTCCGAACCCGATCCGGATCAGCGGGACACCGCGATGAAACTCGCACGCCACCAGGCGATCATCCTGTTCGGGGCTTGGGCGGTGACCGGCGGGACATCGCTGCTGCTGAACCGGTCCGCCGGCGCGGCGCTGCTGCTGCCCATCGGGCTCGGCGTGCTGTTCGGCGGCCCGGCCACCGCGGGCACCGGTCTGCTGCTCACCCAACGCATCGTGCGGCCCATTATGGTGGCCGCCACCCGCAACGGCGAGCCCCGGGTGGCCGTGCCCGGTGTGTTCGCGCGACTGATCATGCTGTGGTTCCTGTGTAGCGCGCTGCCCATCGGCGTCATCGCGGCATTCGTCGCGCTGCGGTCCTACGGATTGCTCTTCGCGAGGTCGGCTTCGCTGGACGTGCCCATCCTGGTGGTGTCGCTCGCCGCGCTGCTGCTGGGGCTGCCCACGATGATCCTGACGTCGCGATCCATCTCCGATCCTCTGGGCGACGTGGTGGAGGCGATGGCCGAAGTGGAGCACGGCCGCATCGACACCTACGTGGGTGCCTACGAGCGCTCCCAAATCGGCCGTCTGCAATCAGGATTCAACAGGATGGTCGCCGGGCTCGCCGAGCGGGACCGGTTGCGTGACCTGTTCGGGCGCCACGTCGGGGCGGACGTCGCGCAGCGGGCCATCCAGGAGGGCGCGTCGCTGTCCGGCGACGTCGTGGAGGCGGCGGTGTTGTTCATCGACCTGGTGGGCTCGACGCAGCTCGCCGAAAGCCGCCCCCCGCAAGAGGTCGCGGACGTGCTCAACGACTTCTTCCGGATCGTCGTGGACGCGGTCGACGCACATCAGGGGCTGGTCAACAAGTTCGCGGGTGACGCCGCGCTGGCCGTCTTCGGGGCGCCGCTGCGCAGTAGTGAACCGGCGGCGGCCGCGCTGGCGACGGCGCGCGCGCTGGGCACCCAGCTGCGCCGGCTGCCGATCGACTTCGGCATCGGGGTCTCGGCAGGCCGCGTCTTCGCCGGCAACATCGGCGCCGAAAACCGCTACGAGTACACGGTGATCGGGGACGCCGTCAACGAGGCGGCGCGGCTGGCCGACCTGGCCAAGACCTCCGAGCGGCGGATCCTGTGTTCGGCGGCGGCCGTCGAGGAGGCCGGCGAGGCCGAACGGGCGCGGTGGGCCGAATGCTATTCCACGGTGTTGCGCGGGCGCTCGGAGGCGACCCACGTGTCGGCGCCGGCGGGTTAGGGCCCGTCCGGGGTGGCCTCGGCCTCGACCCGGGCCATCGCCAACACGTCGAGGCGGCGGTCCAGCTCCTCGATCGAGAGCTTGTCGCCGATCAGCCCGCGGTCGATGACGGTCTGCCGAATGGTCTTGCGTTCCT
>NZ_JBYCLG010000224.1:0-23182 GCF_057473785.1 Mycobacterium sp. TH-M103 | reverse complement strand
GCAGCAGTACGTGAAGAACTACCAGCTGCTGGTGACGGCCCAGACCGACGCCGAGAAGCGCGCGGCCGTCGAGACCACCCCGGCGCGCAAGCTGCGTGAGATCCGGATGGCCCTCACGCTCGACAAGACCTTCACCAAGCCCGAGATCCTGACCCGGTACCTGAACCTGGTGTCGTTCGGTAACGGCTCCTTCGGCGTGCAGGACGCCGCACAGACCTACTTCGGCATCAACGCCTCGGAACTGAACTGGCAGCAGGCGGCCCTGCTGGCGGGCATGGTGCAGTCCACCAGCACGCTGAACCCCTACACCAATCCCGAGGGCGCCCTGGCGCGGCGCAACCTGGTCCTGGACACCATGATCGAGAACATCCCGCAGGAGGCCGACGCCCTGCGCGCCGCCAAGGCCACGCCGCTGGGGGTGTTGCCGCAGCCCAACGAGCTGCCCCGCGGCTGCATCGCGGCCGGAGACCGGGCGTTCTTCTGCGACTACGTTCAGGAGTACCTGTCGCGCGCGGGGATCAGCAAGGAGCAGGTGGCCCGCGGCGGCTACACGATCCGCACCACGCTGGACCCCGACGTGCAGGCCCCGGTGAAGTCGGCGATCGACAAGTTCGCCAGCCCCACCCTGCCGGGAATCTCCAGCGTGATGAGCGTGATCAAGCCCGGCAAGGATTCCCACAAGGTGATGGCGATGGCCAGCAACCGCAAGTACGGGCTGGACATCGACGCGGGCGAGACGATGCGGCCGCAGCCGTTCTCGCTGGTCGGCGACGGCGCCGGGTCGGTGTTCAAGATCTTCACCACGGCCGCCGCGCTGGACATGGGCATGGGCATCAACGCGACCCTCGAGGTGCCAGGCCGGTTCGAGGCCAAGGGCATGGGCAGCGGCGGGGCCAAGGGCTGCCCCAAGGACACTTGGTGCGTGATCAACGCCGGCCGCTACCGGGGGTCGATGAACGTGACGGACGCGCTGGCCACCTCGCCCAACACCGCGTTCGCCAAGCTGATCCAGCAGGTCGGCGTGACGCCCACGGTGGACATGGCCATCAAGCTCGGGCTGCGGTCCTACGCCGACCCGGGCACCGCGCGCGACTACAACCCGGACAGCAACGAAAGCCTGGCCGACTTCATTAAGCGCCAGAACGTCGGCTCTTTCACCCTGGGCCCGGTCGAGGTAAACGCGCTGGAGCTGTCGAACGTCGCGGCCACCCTGGCCTCCGGCGGCGTGTGGTGCCCGCCGAGCCCGATCGACAAGCTGATCGACCGCCACGGCAACGAGGTGGCCGTCACCACCGAGACGTGCGAACAGGTGGTACCCGAGGGGCTGGCGAACACCCTGGCCAACGCGATGAGCAAGGATGCCCAGGCCGGCGGCACGGCATCCGGGTCGGCCAGCGCGGCGGGCTGGGACCTGCCCATGTCCGGCAAGACCGGCACCACCGAGGCGCACCGCTCGTCGGGCTTCGTGGGTTTCACCAACCACTACGCCGCGGCGAACTACATCTACGACGACTCGACCAACCCGACCGACCTGTGCTCGTCGCCGCTGCGCCACTGCAGCGAGGGCGACCTCTACGGCGGCAACGAGCCCGCCCGCACTTGGTTCACGGCGATGAAGCCGATCGCCACCATGTTCGGCGACGTGCACCTGCCGCCCACCGATCCCCGCTACGTCGACGGCTCGCCCGCGTCGCGGGTGCCGAGCGTGGCGGGACTGAAGGTGGACGCGGCGCGCCAGCGCCTCAAGGACGCGGGCTTCCGGGTGGCCGACCAGACCACCTCGGTGAACAGTTCCGCCGAGTACGGGGAGGTCGTCGGGACCACGCCCAGCGGTCAGACGATCCCGGGTTCGATCATCACAATCCAGATCAGCAACGGCATTCCCCCCGCTCCACCTCCGCCGCCGGAGGGTGAGCCGGTGCCGGTCGGCTCGCAGGTCGTGGAGATTCCGGGCCTGCCGCCGATCACCATTCCGCTACTGGCCCCACCACCGCCACCGGGCGCGCCACCCCCGTAGGCGCCGCGGGGCCTAACGGGGGCGGGGAATGCGCGCTGCCATCCCGGGAGCGGCAGTAGGCTGCCTTCATGGCTGACGTTCTGCCCGTCCTGATACGCACCGGCGCCGCGGCGGTCGGCGCCGCGGTCGCCGGCATCGGCTACGCCGCGGTCGTCGAGCGCAACGCCTTCGTCCTGCGCGAGATCACCATGCCCGTACTGAGCCCGGGGTCCACGCCGCTGCGGGTGCTGCACATCAGCGACCTCCACATGACGCCCAACCAGCGCCGCAAACAGGCCTGGTTGCGCGAGTTGTCCGGCTGGGAGCCCGACCTGGTGGTCAACACCGGCGACAATCTGGCGCATCCCAAGGCGGTGCCCGCGGTCGTCCAGGCGCTGGGGGATCTGCTGTCGCGGCCGGGCGTGTTCGTCTTCGGCAGCAACGACTACTTCGGGCCGCTCCTGAAGAACCCCTTGAACTACCTGACCAACCCGTCGCACCGGGTCCGCGGCGAGCCGCTGCCCTGGCAGGACCTGCGGGCGGCGTTCACCGAGCGCGGCTGGCTCGACCTCACCCATACGCGGCGCGAGTTCGAGGTGGCCGGCCTGCACATCGCCGCCGCGGGCGTCGACGACCCGCACATCGACCGGGACCGCTACGACACGATCGCGGGCCCGCCCAGCCCCGCCGCCAACCTGCGACTCGGTCTGACGCACTCCCCCGAGCCGCGGGTGCTGGACCGCTTCGCCGCCGACGGCTACCAGTTGGTGATGGCGGGCCACACGCACGGCGGGCAGCTGTGCCTGCCCTTCTACGGCGCCCTGGTGACCAATTGCGGCCTGGACCGCTCCCGTGCGAAGGGCCCGTCCCGTTGGGGTGCCACCATGCAGTTGCACGTCTCGGCCGGCCTCGGGACCTCCCCGTTCGCGCCCGTGCGCTTCTGCTGCCGGCCAGAAGCCACCCTGCTGACCTTGATCGCCGCACCGATGGGCGACCGGGACGCGAACAGCGATCTCGGGCGCTCCGTGCCGGCAGCGTCGATGCGTTGAACGAACGGACCCAGATCGCGGTCCGAACCCGCTCCCGGCGCTGGACCGACAACGCCATCCGGCTGATCCAGGCCGACGCCCGGCGCAGCGCCGACACGCCCTGCTGCGTTCCGTCGGCTTGGTCGACGGCACGCTGACGTCGCGCTGTACCTCTGGGACGAGACCACCCACATCACCGGCAGCCTCAAGCACCGGCTGGCGCGCTCGCTGTTCCTCTACGCGCTGTGCAACGGCTGGATCGGCGAGGGCACCACGGTGGTCGAGGCGTCGTCGGGCTCGACGGCGGTGTCGGAGGCGTACTTCGCGGCCCTGCTGGGACTGCCGTTCGTCGCGGTGATGCCGGCGGCCACCAGTTCCGCGAAGGTGGCGCTGATCGAGGCGCAGGGCGGCCGTTGCCATTTCGTGCGGAACGCCAGCGAGGTCTACGCCGAGGCCGAGCGCGTCGCCCGGGAGTCCGGCGGGCACTACCTGGACCAGTTCACCAACGCCGAGCGCGCCACCGACTGGCGCGGCAACAACAACATCGCCGAGTCGATCTACGAGCAGCTGGGCGAGGAACGCCACCCCGTCCCGGAATGGATCGTGGTCGGCGCGGGCGCCGGCGGCACCAGCGCGACGATCGGCCGCTACATCAGCTACCGGCGCGGCGACGCTGGGCGAGTTCGAACGCTCGTGCTCCTGGACCTGAGCGGGGCAGGCGATTTGGTCAGTCGATAGGCCGGTGCGATAGGCTGTCGTGGCTTCACACGGGGTGTGGCGCAGCTTGGTAGCGCGCTTCGTTCGGGACGAAGAGGCCGTGGGTTCGAATCCCGCCACCCCGACCCAGAAAAGTCCGTCAGCGGGTTCGCTGGTTCAGCGCCGCGCTCCAGCTCACCACGGTGTCTCCCGTGGCGGAGCTGGTGACGACGCAGCGGCCGCCGGTTTCCCCTGAGCGGCGGGCGAGGTCGGCCAGGCCACAACGGCGCCGGTCATCGGCCCGGATGGGCCCGTCGTCGCTCACCTCGGCGCTGATGTCGTCGACGCCGACGGTGACGGCGATGCGGGTCGTACCGGAGTGGCGCACGGCATGGCCGAGCGCTTCGACGAGGAAGGCCTCGGCGTGTTCGGCGAGTTCCTCGCTCACGGCGGCCAGGCGGCCCGCCATGCTCAGCGAGGTGCTGATGTCCCCGCCCTCGGTGAGCCGGGCAACCGCATCCTGGATGCACTCGGCGAAACCGCGGCGGGGCGTGGCGGGCCGCGGCAGGTCGAAGACCGTCACCCGGATGTCGTTGATGACGTCCTCTAGCTCGTTGGCGAAGCCGCTCACCCGCGCCGCCAACTCGGGCGAGCGCAGCCGTGCGGCGACGCTCTGCAGGCCCATGCCGACGGAGAAGACGCGGTGGATGACGAGGTCGTGCAGATCCGCCGCGATGCGTTCGCGATCGGTCAGCAGGCTGAGTTCCCGCGCGAAGCGCCGCGTCGTCGCCAGCATCACGGCGATCGCGGCGTGACCGGCGAAATCACCGACCAGGTGCAGGCATGCGGGGTCGAACGGCGGTGCGGCGCCGTTGCGCGTCAACACGATCACGACGATCGTCTGCTGTTCGGCGGACAGCGGCATCACGATCGCCGACCGCTCCCCCAGGTTGGTGATCGCGTCGGCCGGGCAATACAGCGAAGAGGTGATCAAGGGTTCACCGGGCCGGAACACCTCGCCGGCCGTCGAGCCTGAGATCGGAATGCATTGTCCCAGAGCCTGATCCGAGTATCTACCGACCGCGGCGGACACCACGAGGGCGTCGACGTCGACGCTGGCCTGCTCGGGGTCGGCGGGCACCAGCACGGTCGCCTGCTCGCATCGGTGAGTTCGGCCGCCCGCTCGCAGATCAGCTGCAGCGGCTGCAGATCCGGGTCGGCCTCCGACAACAGGGCGGTGGTGATCTCCCGGCTCGCGCCGGTCCACCGGGCGGCCGCGCTGACCCGGTCGAACATCCGCGCGTTGTCGATCGCCGCCGATGCCGCCGAGGCCAGTGCCTCCAACGTGATCTCGTCGACGTCGCCGAAGACGCGCCCGGGCGACGACGGGCATCCCCAGGAAGGCGCGCATCGTCGGGTGGTGCGCGGGAAATCCCGCCGCGGCCGGATGCCTGGTCAGATCGTCGAGGCGCAACGCCCTTACCCACGGGCGGGTGGCCGACCAGTCTCGGCGTGTCGGGATCCATCCCAGCGGGCACGAACGAGGCGGCGTGCCGTCCGGCGCCCACACGCCCACCGCCCCGTAGCGGGCCCCCGTCACGGTCATCGCGGCGCTGACGATGCGGTACAACGTCGCATCGAGGTCCAGGTCGGCCCCGGCGGGGTTCGAACACTCCGAAGGGCCGGGCCCCGTAGGCCGATTTTTCCTTCACGCCATTCTCGCCGACCACGACCGGCACCTTCGCTGTCGCGAAACCGGTGCATTCGACACCGACGCCGATTCCGCGCACACCGGGCGGGGTATCGGCAGGTGCCACCAGTGAACTATCGGCGAGGTCGTTCCGTCAAGATCACGGCGGCGATAATCTGTCGCGATAACCATTGTTCACCAATCGATTTCGCACGATTAGGCAACGACTGTTACGGATAGCTGTAACATGCCGTCACGTTCCACGCCCGCGCCGACGCCCGCTAGTGCAGCAATGCCTGCCGGCAGAAGGCCCACCGGTCGCGAGCCGTCGGGCGCGAGGCGCAGGAGTCCGTCGCCCCGCCGGTGCTCGACGATGCCATCGGCCGGGCCCGACAGACCCGCGATCTGGCCCGAGCCGTCCTGAGCAAGCCGAAGCGGCCCGGCGTCGCAGACGCTGCAGACAGCGCGGCGGAAACGACCTGACACGGCTGAATAACGTTATGCACCACGGCTTTCGGGGATCATAGGCTCAACCGCAGCGCTGCGGCTCGGCCTCGCACAGCGGTGTCACCCCGCGAAAGCGATAGCGATGGGCGGCGACCCAGCGATAGACGACGTTCTGCGCGGCGCCGACCCCGGGAATCCGGTAGATCCACAACGGCACCGGCGTGCCGAGCGCCGCGGACAGGGCCGAGTTGATGGCCCGGGCCCCCGACGAGACGGCGCCCGACGAGTCCAGCCACCACACGGACTTGGGCGGCCGGTCGCCCGGAACACCCAGGCGGTCGGCCATGCCCGGCGCCTGAAACGGTTCGATGCGGAGTCGGCCGGTCCGATCCAGGCGGTCCAGCCGCCCGGCAGCCCGGGTGCACATCCCGCATCGCCCGTCGAAAACCAGGGTGCCGTCCATCCCCCGAGTCTACGGCGATCCGGTCACGCGCAGTCGGCGCAGATCGCCACTCCCGGGCCGGAGTTGCGCAACCGGCTGCGGTGCTGCACCAGGAAGCAGCTCGAGCAGGTGAACTCGTCGGCCTGCTGGGGGATCACCGTGATCGACAGCTCTTCGGAGGACAGGTCCGCGCCCGGCAACTCGAAGAAGTGCACATCGTTGGGGTCTTGGTCGACAACGGCGGTCGACGTCTCGGGCCGGGTGGGTGCCAGCTCGCGGAGCGAGCCGATGTCGGAGTGCTCGGTGTCTGATACGCGGCGTGCGTCGTAATCGCTTGCGGTCGTCATGGCCTTTCCTTTCTCGTCGGTGGCGGGTTGACGCACTTTCCTGTACTCATCACCCGTGGCTCATGCACTACCCCGTTGGAGTACCGGTCACACCCTCGAAACGGAAAAATCTGCACGTCCGCCAGTCGATACGGGCCGGGGCGGCCACCGCGACACCCCCGGGGCGGTCCGGTCAGCTGGCCGGCGGGGGCGGTGGCTGGTCGGGCCGCGCGGCGTGCCGGCGCACTTCCGTCTCGCGGACGCCGCGGTGTATGCGCATCAGCCGGAGGGCCGAGACCACCCCGGACAGGGGGCCAGGATCAGCGCCACGATGATCGGGCCCGGAACATTAGCGCCGTGGTTGACGGTTTCGCCGGCACGGCCGCGGGTGGTGCGTTCGTAATCGATCGGGTCCAACGTCGCTCCACGGGAGAAGGGTTGCGTACCAGGGCCGTTCGGAGTGAATCCCACGAAAGTGTCCACCGCGTCCACCCGCCGGCGCGGGGGCCAAACGCCCCTGCCCACTCGCCGGTGTCAACCGGACGTGGTGTGGGTATGCCGGGCGCATGAATAGCCCCGCGGTCCTGTTCGACGTCGACGGCACGCTCGTCGACTCCAACTACCTGCACGTCCACGCCTGGCAACGGGCCTTCGACGCCGAAGGCCTGCCCGTCGCGGCCTGGCACATCCACCGCTGCATCGGCATGGACGGCGCGGAGCTGGTCCGCATGCTTTCGTGCGACGCGCCCCACGACGTGCGGGAACGGCTCAGCGACGCGCACAGCCGCTACTACCGCGAGGCCATCCCGCTGCTGGCCCCGTTGCGGGGCGCCCGCGCGTTGCTGCACCACGTCGCCACGCTCGGCCTGCAGGTGGTGCTGGCCAGTTCGGCGCCCGGCGACGAACTGGAGGCGTTGCTGAAGGTCCTCGACTGCGACGACGTCATCGCCGCGACGACGTCGTCGCGCGACGTCGACACCGCCAAACCCGAACCCGGCATCATGCGGGTCGCCCTGGAGCGGGCCGGCGTGGGAGCCGAACAAGCCGTGTTCGTCGGCGACGCGGTCTGGGATGCGCACGCCGCGGCGAACGCCGGGCTCCCCTGCATCGGGGTGCTCAGTGGCGGCATCTCCCGCACGGAGTTGCAGGACGCCGGCGCGTCACCCGTCTTCGCCGACGCGCAGGACCTGCTGGACCACCTGGAATCCACCCGCATCGGGGCGCTGGCCGGGGGCCGCTGACGGGCGACCCGGATTTCGCGCCACGACCGGCGCCATGATGCCGCGCAGGTCGTCGTACTGCTGCGGGTGCGTGCGCACATAGTCGCGCAGGCTGGCCGCAGCCTTGTCGTGCGGCCGCAGATACGCGGTGCTCACACGGGGCGCGGCGAGCGCCGGCGGGGGGCAGAGAACCTCGCCGAGCAGGCAACACCCGACGACGGCGATCAGCGACCGGCACGCGGTGGAACGACGGATCTTCATCTCCCAGCCCTTCGACGTTCCGGAACCCCCTACAACGCCGGATAACCGCACGCGCCGCCGGCCAAACGCAGCCCGAGTGACGCGGGCGTCCTAGCGGTTGAGTTTGCCGTCCCGCACCGCGGTCAGCGCGTCATCCAGCGTGGGGTACAGGGGGAACGTCTTGTCCAGACCGGTCAGATGGATCGGCCGCCTGGTCGCCGGGCCCCGCGCGACCACGCCGAAGTCGGCGGACTTGCCGAGCTTCTCGTAGGTGGCGGCGAGAATCTTCAGCCCCACCGAACCGAGGAACTCCACCGCGGAAAGATCGATGACCAGCGCCGTCGGACCCTCGGCAACCACTGCGCCGATGGCTTGTTCGAGGACCGGAGCGGTGACCAAATCGATCTCGCCGCTCACACTGACCACGGAGACCCCATCGTGGTCGGCGACCATCGTGGTAATAGAATCAGGAGCTGACAATGGCGATCCTTCGTCCTGGGCCATGACTGATGGTGCAAGCGTAACCCGCCGTACGAACGGCGAGAGCAAGACGCCCTCACCGCCTGCCCCACAGCAATCCAAGCTAGTCTCGCACAAGGATGCGCGCACCGCGGCGTGCGCCCCGGGAGGGCATCAGGAGGAAAGATGTCAGAATCTCCATCGAATTTCCCCGGCACCGCCGCGGCCACCCAGCCGGTGAGCATCTCCAGCGACGGACTGCTGCCGCAACTGGTCCAGCACCTGCGCCAGAACCGCACCATCCTGCGCGAGGAATGGGCCCGCAGGATCACCGAGGCAAAACTGCTCACCGCGATGACACCGGACGAGCTGTTCGGCGAGGCCACCGCCGTCTACGACAACTACGTCGAGGTGCTCGAGACGGGCAGCGTGGAGGCGCTGCAGGCCTACGCCCGCGACCTGTCCGAACGAATCATCCCGCGGGGTGTGGAGACCGACGAGGTCATCGGCATCGTCCTGCTGCTGCGCGACGTGCTGGCCCGCTCGCTGTTCAAGAAGTACCAAAGCAACTTCGAGATGCTCAACCGCGTGCTCGACGCCTACGAGCCGGCGGCCAACCGCATCGCCAACACCGTGGCCGTCAGCTTCGTGCAGGAGCGCGAGCGCATCATCCGCCAGCAGCAGGAGGCGATCCGCGAGCTGTCGACGCCGGTCCTGCAGGTGCGCGAGCAGCTGCTGATCCTGCCGATCATCGGTGTGCTCGACAGCCAGCGCGCCCGCCAGGTCACCGAGCAACTGCTGCGGGCAATCCGCGCCAACCGCGCGAAGGTCGTGGTCATCGACATCACCGGTGTGCCCACCATCGACTCGACGGTGGCCAACCACCTGGTGCAGACCGTCGACGCGTCCGGCCTGATGGGCGCGAGCGTCATCATCACCGGCCTGTCCTCGGAGATCGCGCTGACCCTGGTGACCATCGGGCTGGACCTGTCGAAGATGAACGCCGTCGGCGACCTGCAGGGCGGCATCGAGGAGGCTGAGCGCCTGCTCGGCTACGAAGTCACCCGCGCCGGGGAGCAGACCGGGTGAGCCCAGCCGGGGCGAGGGGACCATGCCGGTACCGATCCTGAAGCAGGGGGCGATCCTCATCGCCACGGTGCAGGCGGCACTGTCCGATTCCGACACCGAGCGCCTGCGCCACGACCTCATGGAGCACGTCAGCCGGTACCGCGCGCAAGGCATCATCGTCGACGTCACCGCCATCGACGTGATGGACTCCTTCGCCGCGCGGTCGCTGCAGACCATCGCCCGGATGACGCGGCTGCGTGGCGCCGACACCGTGATCGTCGGCCTGCAACCGGAGGTGGCCTTCGCGATGGTCCAGCTGGGGCTGGCGTTCGACGACATGACCACCGCCCTGGACCTGGAGGAGGGGCTCTGTCTGCTGCATCGGCAGCTGCGGGCCGGCAAACCGGCGATCGGGCGCGACGGTGGCGGCTGACGCGAGCGAAGCCGTCGTCGCCATCGAGCATCCCGACGACATCGTGGCCGCCCGCAAAGCGGGACACCAGCTCGCTCTCGACCTCGGGTTCTCCCTGACCGACGTCACGATGATCGCCACTGCGATCTCGGAGATCGCGCGCAACATCACCAGCTACGCGGGTCGCGGCACGGTCCGCGTCACGGTGGCCGACCGGGAGGGCCGCAAGGCGCTGGTGGTGCGCGCCGAGGACCACGGCCCGGGCATCACCGACGTCGAGCGCGCGATGGAGGACGGGTACTCGACCGGCCGCGGCCTCGGCATGGGCCTGCCCGGTGCCCGGCGCCTGATGGACCGGCTGGCGGTGCACTCGGTGCTCGGCCGCGGCACGGTGGTCGAGATGTGGAAATGGGTTCCGCCGGGTGCATGAGGAATGGAATCGCGGGGGCCGGCTCGGGCCGATCGAGTGGGCCACCGCGGGTCGCCCGCTGCCCGGAGAGACCATCTCCGGCGACCAGGCGGTCGCGATCGACATCGGCGGCGAAGCCGCCTTGTTCGGTGTGATGGACGGGCTCGGCCACGGCCCGGCCGCCGCGACACCCGCGCTGCGCGCCGTCGATGCGCTGCGGCGCGCCCGCTCCGAACGCCTGGAGGTCCTGGTGCAGCTGTGCCACCGCGTGCTGGCCGGCACCCGGGGGGTCGCCATGACCCTGGCCCGGGTGGACTTCACGACCAACACCCTGACCTGGACCGGGGTCGGCAACGTCACCGCCAACCTGATCGCCAGGTCCGCCCGCGGCATCCACGTCCGATCCGCGGCGCGCCTGACCGCGGGCATCGTCGGCTACCGCATTCCGGAGATCCAGCCCGCGCAGGTGGTGCCCCTGCGCGCCGGCGACCTGATCGTCATCGCCAGCGACGGCATCACCGACTTCGCCGTGGAGGGAATCGACTTCGCGGCGGCCGCCGCGGGCATCGCCGAACATATATTGGTCGAGCACGCCAAGGACACCGACGACGCGATGGTGCTCACCGCTCGTCACCGGGGGGCAACCAGATGAGCAAAGCCGACGCCTTTCGCGCCCGCTACGACGCCGCGCTGCGTGCCTACCTGGCCGCCCGCGACGAGGACAGTCTGGCCGTGGGCCACGAACTCGGGCGGATCGCCCTGCAGGACCGGATCAGCGTGCTAGACATCGTCGAACACCACTTCGGCCTGGTCTATGAGGCGGGGCGAACCGCCGCCGTCGACGACGCCGGGGCCCTGGAGTTCCTGTTGCAGACGCTGGCGCCGCTGGACGTCGCGACCCGCGGATTCCTCGACGGCACCCGGCGCTACGCCGAACAACGGGCGCGCGCCGAAGGTCTCGCCGACCGCGACAAGTTCCGCACCGCCCTGGTGAACTCGCTGCAAGAGGGGTTCTTCGTCGCCGATCACGAGGCGACCGTGGTCGAGATGAACCACGCCCTGGTCGAGATCGTCGGGTACCCCGCCGAGGGCTTGCCCTACCGGTGGCCGCACCCCTGGCTGCTCGACAAGGAGACCGCCCTGCAACAACGTTCGGTGGTCCGCGACAGCGGCGGCAGCCACTACGAGACACCGATCCGGCACCGCGACGGCCACCTCGTCTGGGTCCTGGTGACCATCAACACGGTCCGCGGATCCGGCAGCGGCCTCGACGCCTACGTCGGCACGGTGCGCGACATCACCGCGGAACGGGCCTTCGCGGCCCGCGAGAGCGCGGTGCTGCGGCTGGCCACGTCGGTGGCCGTGGCCAAGAGCGTCTCGGAGCTGCTGTCGATCACCCTCGACGAATGCCGGGCGGCCCTCGACGTGCGCCGCGTGCTCGTCGCCGAATGGCCCAACGGAGACGGCGAACCGAACGTGCAGGCGGCGGGCCGGCCGGCCCAGTCCTGGCGCCAGCTCGATCCGTGGCTGCGCGAGACCTTCCAGCAGGCGCGTCAGCAGCTGCCGCTGACGGCCAAGCCGATCGAAGGTCCGGACCGCCCCGGCAAGGCCCACGGGCTGGTCGCGGTGCTGTCCGGCTCCGGGGATCTGGCACTGTGGCTCGAGCTGGGCTCCCCGCGCTGGATCAGCGCGGAGGACCGGCTGCTGGTCACGGTGCTCATCGGCCACCTCAGCCTGGCCATGCAGCATGTCCGCCAGTTCGAGACCGCCCGCGAGACGTCCCTGACCCTGCAGCGCGCCATGCTGCCCCCGATACAGCCGCCGCCCGGCTTCGCCGTGCGTTACGAACCGGCCGTCCCGCCGCTGGAGATCGGGGGCGACTGGTATGACGTGCTGCCCGTCGGCGAACATCGCATCGGCATCGTGGTCGGCGACTGCGTGGGCCGCGGGCTGCCGGCCGCCGCGGTCATGGGTCAGCTGCGCAGCTCGGCGCGCGCACTGCTGATCAACGGCGCCCAGCCGGCCCTCCTGCTCGAGCAGCTCGACCTGGCGGCGTCGCTGATCCCCAACGCTTATTGCACAACGGTTTTCGTCGCCCTCCTAGACACCGGGTCCGGGGCCATGGAGTACAGCAACGCCGGCCACATGCCCGCGGTGATCGTGGGCCCGGAACCGGGGGCGACGACCGTGGTGGCAGACGCCGCGTCGGTGCCGCTCGCGGTGCGCCGGGACACGCCCCGCCCGCAGGGCGTGCGGGTGCTGTCGGCCGGCTCGACGCTGATGGTGTTCACCGACGGCCTGGTCGAGCGCAAACACGAGTCGATAGACGTCGGGATCGCCCGCGCCGCAGAGGTTCTGGCACAGACGGCGGACCTGGCCCTGGACGACGTCGGCGAGGCGGTGCTTCGCGAGCTTGCCCCGGCGCCGGGATTTGACGACGATGTCGCCATGGTGATCTACCGGCACCGGCAACCACCGTTCCGATTCGAAACCCAGGCCGCCGCAGACCAATTGGCCGGTATGCGGCGCCGTCTCGGCGAGTGGCTCGAGGGTGCCGGGGTCCCGGAGTCGCTGGGTGCCGACATCGTGCTGGTCGCCAGCGAGGCGTGCACCAACTGCGTCGAGCACGCCTACCGCGGGCGCGGGGACGGGACGATGCTGGTCGAGGCCGACGCCGTCGACCGGGAAATCCGCCTGCGGGTCATCGATTCCGGCTCCTGGAAGACCCCGGCCGCCAACCCCGGAAACAGCGGGCGGGGGCTGCCGCTGATGCGCGCGATCAGCGACTCGATGGAGGTCAACAGCACGGCCGACGGGACCGTCGTCGCGGCCGGCTTCCGCCCGCCGGCGCCGGCACAGGGTCACTGATCGCGCTGCAGATGGCGGGCGGTGTTGATCAGGCCCACCATGCTGAACGCCTGCGGGAAGTTGCCGAGCTGGCGGGCGGTGTCGGTGTCGTACTGCTCGCTGAGCAGACCGACGTCGTTGCGCAGGTCGAGCAGGCGCTCGAACAGCGCCCGGGCCTCGTCGCGGCGGCCGATGCCGTGCAGGGCGTCGGCCAGCCAGAAAGTGCATGCCAGGAAGGCGCATTCGCCGCCGTGGATGCCGTCGACGTCACCGTCGGCGCCGGGCCGGTAACGCACGATCAGGCCGTTGTCGCTCAGCTCGCGCTGCACGGCCTCGACGGTGCCCACCACCCGCGGATCGTCCCACGGCAGGAAGCGGACCCGCGGGATCAGCAGCAGCGCGGCATCCAGGCCGCGGGAACCGTAGAACTGGGTGAACGTTCCCCGGTCGGCGTCGAAGCCGTGTTCGCAGACGTCGGCGTGGATGCGGTGCCGCAGGGCCCGCCACTCGTCGATCTGCAGCTTGGACGGGTCACCGGCGACGGCCCGAACCAACCAGTCCCGCCACGCCTTGGCCTCGTCGACGTACCCGGTGTCCAGCAGCGCCCGCAACGTGTAGGTGGCGTCGCGCAACCAGCAGTACCGGTAGTCCCAATTGCGTTTGCCGCCAAACACTTCGGGCAGTGCTGAGGTGGCCGCGGCCACCACCCCACCGGTCGGCCGGTAGATGAGCGCCTTGAGCGTGATGACGGCACGGCGCACCGCCGCGTCCCAGGGTCCCCGGTAGGTGCAGCGGTCGATCCAGCTTCGCCAGAACATCTCCGTGTCCCGCAGGGCCTGCTGCGCCTCCGCCTGGGCGGCGTTGCGATTGTGCGTCGGCATGTGGGTGAGCACGAACGGGATCTTCTCGCCGCGGGCCACCTCGAACTCGGCCACCACGGCCTGGTGATCGCCCGCCAGTCGCACCGGGGTGGACAGGCACAATGTGTCGGGACCCGCGATCGCGCGCATTCCCTGCTCGGTGAACGTGATCCAGGGCCGGATGCTGCCGTAGTCGAACCGGATCACCAACCGCATCCGCATCCGGACCTGGCCGGACAAAACCCTCGACCACCCGCACCACGTCGGCGGCCTCCCCGCGCGGCGGCATGAAGTCGGTCACCCGCACCGTGCCCTCGTGGGTGTCCCACTCGCTGTCCATGATCAGCGTGTCCTCGCGGTACGCGCGGCGGGTCGCCGCCCCGGTGCCGACCGGGGCGATGCGCCAGTGCCCGGCCGACTCGTCGTCCAGCAACGCCGCGAAGCAGGCCGTCGAGTCGAAGCGCGGCAGACACAACCAGTCGATGCTGCCGTTCCGGCCCAGCAACGCCGCGGTGTGCAGGTCCCCCAGCACCGCGTAGTCCTCGAGGGGCACCGACGCCATCAGAGTTGCCCCACGGGCGACTGCGTCCACACCACCCCGATCGTATGCGCGCAACCGGTAGTTTGCTCCGGCGGCTGACGGGTATCCGTCGGCGTGACCCGTGCACCGATCATCGCCGAACCGGCCCTGCCGGCGGCCCACGGACCGTTGTCGACGGCGGTTCGCCTGGCGCTGACCGGACCGCCCTCCTTCGACCATTTGACGCGCATCGGTTCCGGTGCGCGCGATTCCGACCCTTACGGCCTGGACCTGCAGCTGGCGCTGTGCATGTGCTACGAGTTGCACTACCGCGGTTTCGCCGGCGTGGACCCCGCCTGGGAGTGGAATCCCGCGCTGCTGGGTTTGCGCGGTGAGCTCGAACGCGTGTTCCTGGCCGGCGTGCGCCGCGACGTGGGACCGATCGAACCGGGCCGCAGCGCGGCGACCGAGATGGAGGCGCTCACCGTCGAGCCGCCCGGCGGCACCGGCCCCTCATATCACCTGCGCGACAACGGAACCTGGCAGCAGATGCGCGAGTACTTCGTGCACCGTTCGCTGTACCACCTCAAGGAGGGCGACCCACACGCCTGGGCGATCCCCCGCCTGACGGGCGGCGCCAAGGCCGCGTTCGTGGCGGTCGAGTACGACGAGTACGGCGCCGGCCAGGGCCCGCGCCTACATCAGCAACTCTTCGCCGACCTGCTGTGCGCCGCCGGCCTGGACGCGGCCTACCTGGGCTACCTGGACGCTGTCCCGGCCGAGGCGCTGGCGGTGGTGAACCTGATGTCGCTGTTCGGGTTGCACCGGGCGCTGCGCGGGGCCGCGGTCGGGCACTTCGCGTCGATCGAGATCACCTCTCCGCCGGGGTCGCGGCGGATGGCCGAGGCGCTGCAGCGGATGGGCGCGCCCGCGGCCTGCGTGAGGTTCTACCGCGAGCACGTCGAGGCCGACGCGGTCCACGAGCACGTGGTGCGCGTCAACGTGGTCGGCGACCTCCTCGCGCGCGAACCGCAGCTCGAGCCCGACGTCGTCTTCGGCATGCGGGCCAACGCGCTTCTCGAAGACCGATTCGCCGCGACCGTCATGGCGGCGTGGGAGCAGGGCCGCTCGTCGTTGCGCAGGCCGATCGACTAGGGGATTCGGCGACGCGGCGGCACCGGCGATGGCTGGTGTCGCACAACGGATATTCCTCGCTGCGCCGACAGGTGCAGACCGCCACCATGAACCGGTCGGACTCGACGACGTCGCCGTCGGGCATCTCGATGCGCACCGGGCCCGAGACCAGCACCGGCCCGCCCGGCACCACCTGTACCCGGGCGGCGCTCATCGCTTGTCCCCCCGGATCACGACCAGCTCCTCCTCGCGGCAGCCACGCGGGATGCGCCCCGTCTGTTCGAGCCAGGCCGCCCTGGCCGAAAGGACGGGCCCGAACGGAATCAACTCCGAGGCAACTACTTCCGCCGCTATACCGGCCGAGCGCAGGATGTCCAGCGACCGAGCGGTGTCGGCGAACGCGGACTGCACCATCAGCATCGTTCCCCCGTCGCACAGCAGCTTCGGCATCGCCCGGCACAGCGGGTCCAGGATGGAGCGCCCGTCTGCGCCCGCGTTCCACGCCCATGGCGGCCCGGCGACCGCCGGGATCGCCTCGGGAACGGTGCTCGCCGGGGTCGGCACGTAGGGCGGGTTGGAGACGACGACCTCGAACGGGCCCAGATCCAGGGCGCGCGTCCAGGAGCCCTCCCGGACGTCGACCACCACCCCGGCGCCGGCGGCGTTGCCGCGCGAACATCGCACGGCGTGCGGGCAGATGTCGAAGGCAGTGACGCCGGCGCATCCCATCTCGGCCGCCGCGATCGCGACGAACCCGCTGCCGGTGCACAGGTCGAGCACCCGGCGGCCGGGAATCAGCCCGGTGCGCTCCATGGTGGCCACCAGGAGGCGCGAGTCGTCTTGTGGCCGGTACACTTTCCCGCTTGCGGGGGCGGTCGGGTCGTCGAATGCGCCAGCCGGCGCGGGGAATGTGATTGTCAACCTGGGCCTTTCGGAATCCATTCGAGGATCGTGGCGTGGCCTGTCTTATGCCCGCAAACCGATGGACTCAAACGGTCCGGCCTTCGGAGCAGTTCGCGCCCGGGTTTCGCCTCAGCCCGCCGGAGTGCGGGCGAACTGTCGAAGGATCGCCGCGCAGAACGCGGGCAGGTCCTTCGGGGAGCGGCTGGTGATCAGGTTGCCGTCGACGACGACCTCCTCGTCGACCACGTCGGCGCCCGCGTTGCGCAGGTCGGTGCGGATGCTCGGGTAGGACGTCAGCCTGCGCCCTGCCACGATCCCGGCCTCCACCAGCGTCCAGGGGCCGTGACAGATCGCGGCCACCGGCTTCCCGGACTCCACGAAGTCGCGCACGAACGAGACGGCGCGGTCGTCGAGGCGCAGCTTGTCCGGGTTGACCGTCCCGCCGGGCAGGACAAGGCCGTCGAATTCGTCGACGGAGACATCGGACACCACCCGGTCGACCGCGAACGTGCCGGCCGGCTCGAGATCGTGGTTGCGCGCCTGGATCTCACCGGCCTGCACCGACACGACCTCGACCCGGGCGCCCGCACCGGTCAGTGCCGCACGCGGCTTCTCGAGTTCGACCTTCTCCACACCGTCGGCGGCCAGGATGGCGATGGTCCTGCCCTGCAACTCCTCTGGCATTGCGCGCTCCTTCAATGGTTTCGTGTGCTCGAAGATCTCATGCCCGTGCCGTCCGCAACGCCGCGTAGATGTGGCCCCGGCGATGCCGGTGAGCACCGCCGCCGCGATCGCGCCCTGCCGCCGCCGAGCGCTTTTGTCAAAGTCGTTGTCGTTGCGGAGTTTCCACTCACGTCAACCCCCTATGAGCCAGACGATGTTGCCGCGCGGCGCGCGTCAGCCCGACGCGACCCGCAGCGCCTCGAGCAGCGGTTCGGCGGCCTCGGCCAGAAACCGGTCCTGCGTCTCGCCGCCGATCTGGACGAGCGCGATGTCGGTGAAGCCGGCCTCCCAGTAGGGCCGCACGGCCTCGACGACGGCGTCCAGGTCCGGGCCGCACGGGATGGTCTCGGCGACGTCCTCGGGCCGCACGTACTGCGTCGCGCCGGCGAAACCGGCCGGGGTGGGCAGGTCTGCGTTGACCTTCCAGCCCCCGGCGAACCAGCGGAACTGGTCGTGCGCGCGCTGCACGGCGGCGTCGCGGTCGGGGTCCCAGCTCACCGGGATCTGGCCGACGATGCGCCCGCTGCCGGCCGTGTCGGCCGCCCGGCGGGCGCCGTGCCACGCGTGGACGAGTTCGCCATCGGGCTCGGTGGCGATCATGTGGTCACCGAGCTTGGCGAACTGGTCGACGGCCTTCATACCCCCCATCGCCACCCCGATGCCGACCGGGACCTCGGGCACGTCCCACAGCCGCGCCGAGTCGACCTCGAAGTAGTCGCCCCGCCAGCTCACCAGCTCGCCGGTGAACAGCTCGCGGATGATCCCGATGGCCTCGCACAGCATCTCCTGCCGGCGCTCGACGGTCGGCCAGCCCTCGCCGACGACGTGTTCGTTGAGGTTCTCCCCGCTGCCCAGGCCGAGGGTGAACCGCCCGTCGGACAGGATCTGCACGGTGGCCGCCTTCTGGGCGACGATCGCCGGGTGATACCGCATCGTCGGGCAGGTCACATAGGAGTACAGATCCACCCGTTCGGTGGCGTGGGCCACCGCGCCCAGCACCGTCCACGCGTAGGGGGCGTGCCCCTGCGAGACCAGCCACGGCGAGAAGTGGTCGCTGCACACCTCGAAGTCGAAGCCACGCTCTTCAGCCGAAACGGCGTACCGCACAAGGTCTTTCGGTCCACTCTGCTCGGTCATCAGAGTGTAGCCAAAGTTGGTCATAGCGCCCTGGTTACCCCGGGGGCTCGGTGGCAAACCGCTCAGCGAACCACGATGGTGTGCTCCCCGCGGGCCACGAGTTCCCCGATGACGGGCGCCCCGGGGATCTCGGCCGCGACCAGCAACCCTCCCGAGGTCTGCGCGTCGGCGAGCAGCAGCGCCTCGTCACCGCTCACCGCCGACAGGTCCACGTGCGGGGCCACCCACTCGAGGTTGCGCCGCGTGCCGCCACTGACGTGGCCCGCGGCCAGCGCCTCCCGCGCGCCCTCCAGGTAGGGCACCGCGGTCGAGTCGATCACCGCCGTGACACCGCTGGCCCGCGCCAGCTTGTGCAGGTGCCCGAGCAGCCCGAAGCCCGTGATGTCGGTGGCGCAGTCGGCGCCCGCCGCCAACGCCGCCGCCGCGGCGGCGGCGTTGAGCGTGGTCATCGCGTCGATGGCCTGCGGGAAGCGCTCCCCGGTGGCCTTGTGGCGGGCGTTCAGGACACCGACCCCCAGCGGCTTGGTCAGCGACAGCGGCGTCCCCGGTCGGCCGGAGTCGTTGCGCAGCAACCGCTTCGGGTCCCCTATGCCGGTCACCGCCAGCCCGTACTTGGGTTCGGGGTCGTCGACGCTGTGCCCGCCGGCCAGGTGACAGCCCGCCAGCGTGCACACGTCCAGCCCGCCGCGCAGCGTCTCGGTCGCCAGCTCGAAGGGCAGCACGTCGCGCGGCCAGCCCAGCAGGTTCACCGCCACGACCGGCCGGCCGCCCATCGCGTAGATATCCGACAGCGCGTTGGTGGCCGCGATCCGGCCCCAGTCGTAGGCGTCGTCGACGACCGGGGTGAAGAAGTCCGTCGTCGCGATCAGCGCCGTGTCGCCGTCGATGCGCACCACCGCCGCGTCGTCGCCGCTGTCGAGCCCGACCAGCAGTTCACCGACCGGGTCGCGCGGCGCCGAGACCCCCAGCCCCCGGACCACCTCCTCAAGTTCGCCGGGCGGGATCTTGCACGCGCAGCCGCCGCCGTGGGCGTACTGAGTCAACCGGTAGGACACGGCGTCCATAATTGTCCTCATGGTCCAGGGAGGTGTGTCCGGTCTGGTGACCGGCGCGGTCTTCAAAACCGTCGAGCGGCAGACGCTGTCGTTGGCGGGTTCGATTCCCGTCCGCCTCCGCCACCCCGGGCCCTGACATGACCGACCCGCGCCGGCGGGTGCCCCGCACCGACGCGCTGCTCGCCGATCCCCGCCTCGCCGAAGCCGAGCGGACGCTGGGCCGCCCGCTGGTGAAGTCGGTGATCGCCGCGGCTCAGCAGGCCGCGCGCGAAGGCGAGATCGACCCCGACCGCGTCGCCGAGCACGCCGTGGCCGCGCTGCCGGGCACCGCGTCGGGCCTGCGTCCCGTGCTCAACGCCACCGGCGTCGTCGTGCACACCAACCTGGGCCGGGCGCCGCTGTCGCCGGCCGCGCTGGACGCCGTCGTCGCGGCCGGCGGTGCCACCGACGTCGAGTTCGACCTGGCGACCGGCCGGCGCGCCCGCCGTGGCCGCTCGGCGCTGGCCGCGCTGGCCCGGGCGGTCCCCGCCGCCGGCGGCGTGCACGTCGTCAACAACAACGCGGCCGCGCTGCTGCTCACCGCGCTCGCGCTGGCCCCCGGCCGGGAGATCGTGATCAGCCGCGGCGAGATGGTCGAGATCGGCGACGGATTCCGTATCCCGGACCTGCTGGCCTCGGCCGGTGCGCGGCTCCGCGAGGTCGGCACCACCAACCGCACCGCCCTGGCCGACTACACCGGCGCGATCGGGACCGACACCGGATTCGTGCTCAAGGTGCACCCGTCGAACTTCCACGTCAGCGGGTTCACCTCGGCGGTCGCGGTGCGCGAGCTGGCCGGGCTGGGCGTGCCGCTGGTGGTCGACATCGGCTCCGGGCTCCTGGCGCCGCATCCGGTGCTGCCCGACGAGCCCGACGCCACGTCGGCGCTGCGCGACGGGGCCGACCTGGTCACCGCCAGCGGCGACAAGCTGCTCGGCGGGCCGCAGGCCGGGCTGCTGTTCGGCGACGCCGCGCTGGTCGAGCGGCTGCGCCGCCATCCGGCGGCGCGCGCCCTGCGGGTGGACAAGCTCACCCTCGCCGCGCTGGAGGCCACCCTGGTGGGCCCGCCGCCGCCGGTGGCGCGGGCCCTGACCGCCGACGTCGCCGCGCTGCGCGCGCGTGCGCAGCGGCTCGCCGCGCGGCTGCCGGGCGCCGAGGTGGTCGACTGCGTGGCGGCCGTCGGCGGCGGCGGCGCCCCCGACATGCGGCTGCCCAGCGCCGGGCTGAGCCTCCCGGAGCCCTACGCGGCGGCGCTGCGCGCCGGCGACCCGCCGGTGGTCGGCCGCGTTGAGGCCGGCCGGTGCCTGCTGGATCTGCGCACCGTGGCCCCCGACGACGACGAGCTGCTGGCGGCCGCGGTGCGGGCGTGCGCGCCGCGGGCATGTTCGTCGTAGCCACCGCCGGGCACGTCGACCACGGCAAGTCGACGCTGGTGCACCGGCTCACCGGCATGTGGCCGGACCGCCTGGCCGAGGAGCGGCGCCGCGGCCTGACCATCGACCTTGGCTTCGCCTGGACCGACATCGGTGGGCGGCGGATCGCGTTCGTCGACGTGCCGGGCCACGAGCGGTTCGTCGCCACGATGCTCGCCGGCGTCGGATCGGTGCCCGCGGTGATGTTCGTGGTCGCGGCCACCGAGGGCTGGATGCCGCAGTCGGATGAACACCTCGCGGCGCTGCACGCCCTCGGCGTCCGCCACGGCCTGCTGGTGATCAGCAAGGCGGATCTGGCCGACCCCACACCGGCCGTCGAGGCGGCCCGGGAGCGGTTCGCGGCCACGTCGCTGGCCGACCCGCCGGTGGTGCTCGGCACCGACCTGGACCGGGTGCGCGCCGAGCTGGTCGCGCTCACCGACCGGCTGCCCGTACCGGATCCCGCCGCCGACGTGCGTCTGTGGGTGGACCGCACCTTCAGCGTCCGCGGCGCGGGCACGGTGGTGACGGGGACGCTCGCGGCCGGCACCGTACGGGTCGGCGACGAACTCGAACACGCCGGGCGGCGCGTCACCGTGCGCGGGCTGCAGTGCCTGGGCGAGGACCGCCCCGAGGCCGGCGCAGTGGCCCGGGTCGCGCTGAACCTGCGCGGTGTGGACCGCCGGCACATCGGCCGCGGCGACACCGTGCGCACCCCCGGGGCGTGGCTGGACACCGCCGAGGTCGACGTCGCGCTGCGAACGGCGCAGACGCTGCACCGCGAGCTGGTCCTGCACGTCGGGTCGGCGGCGGTGCCGGTGCACGTCCGCCCGCTCGGCGCCGGCGCGGCGCGGCTGAGGCTGCGCCGGCCGCTGCCGTTGCGGGTCTCCGACGTCGGGCTGCTGCGCGACTCCGGGGAGCACCGGATCGCCGCGGGGATCGAGGTGCTCGACGTGCGCCCGCCGGCGCTGCGCCGCCGCGGCGCGGCGCGCGCCCGCGCCGACGAGCTGGCGACCGGTAGCGTCCACCCGCCCGACTGCGCCCGGGCGGACGAGCTGCGCGCGATGGGTCTGCCCGCGCGCGGCGAGCGGATCGGCGACTGGGTGGTGGACCCGCGGTGGTGGGCGCAGCGGCGCGCGGACGCGGTGGCGGCGGTGCGGCGCTGGGCCGCCGAGCGCGACGTCACGGCCGGCATGCCGCTGGACGCGCTGCGCCGCCAGCTCGGGCTGCCCGCCGCCGAGCTGGTGTCCGGGCTGCTCGAGGGCACCGGCCTGACGGTGTCCGACGGCCTGGTCGCACCGGCCGGCGCCGGCCTGCCGGCCCGCGTCGAGGAGGCCGTGCGCGCCGTCGAGGACCGGCTGGCCGCCGAACCGTTCCGCGCCCCGGAGGCCGACGACCTGGCCGCACTCAAGCTGGGCGCCCGCGAGCTGGCCGCGGCGGTGCGCGCCGGGCGGCTGACCCGCATCGCCGACGGGGTGGTGCTGGGTCCGGACGCGCTCGACCGCGCGGCCGGGATCCTGGCGACGCTGCCGCAGCCGTTCACCGTGAGCGAGGCCCGGCGCGCTCTGGGCACTACGCGCCGGGTCGCCGTGCCTTTGTTGGAGCGGCTCGACGCGCGGCGGCTGACCCGCCGCGGCGGCGACGGCACCCGCGAAGTGGTTTGATCGAAGGATGGATTTCGGCAAGCTGCTGCAGTCGTGGCCGGTCTACCGCCAGCTCACCGGCGCCGACGCGCTGGGCCGCGGCAAGGCCGCACAGTCCGAGCGCTCCGCGGGGCTGCAGCCCCGCACCGCCACCGCCGACAGCGTCGCGCATTCGGTGTGCCCCTACTGCGCGGTCGGCTGCGCGCAGAAGGTGTACGTCACCGACGGCGAGGTCGTCCAGATCGAGGGCAACCCGGACAGCCCGATCTCCCGGGGCCGGTTGTGCCCCAAGGGATCCGCGAGCAAGCAACTGGTCACCGGGTCGCAGCGCGAGACCAGGGTGCGTTACCGCGCCCCCTACGCCACCGAGTGGACCGACCTCGACCTGGACACCGCGATGGACATGGTCGCCGACCGGGTGCTCGACGCCCGCCGCAAGGGCTGGCAGGACTTCGACAAAGACCGCAACACCCTGC
>NZ_JBYCLG010000223.1:0-5610 GCF_057473785.1 Mycobacterium sp. TH-M103 | reverse complement strand
CGGACATCGAGGAAAGGCCGATCCAGGATGCCCCGGTTCATGCGCTGGTGGACCTGGCCGAGGAAGTCGACGCCGATCTGCTCGTGGTCGGCAATGTCGGGCTGGACGCGCGATCCGCACTCATCGGCCGGGTCTTCTCCATCCCCGGAGGAATCGCCACCAAGGCGAAGATCGACGTGCTGATCGTCCACACCACCGGCTGACCCGACGCGCCGTCCCTGGGACCCGTTGGCTCAGCGCGCCTTTCGGGATCGTGCCACAGCAGACCGCGCCACTTCAGGAGTGTGTACTCAACGGGTGAACGGAAACAGCTCCCTGGGCTCGTTCCCGTACCTGTCCCACCACTGGAACAGCTTGTTCAGTTCGGGGCCATCGTGGACATTGAGGAGCAGAAGTTGCCGATCGCGTGTCCATTCGATATCCGGGGCGTTGTTGAGCGTGCCGCAAAAGATCTGACCCGCGGTCTCCCCCGGCGTCGCGATGTAGTGCCACACCGTCGGGGACGCGTCCAGACCGGGGCACGGCGACGGCATGTAGTCCGCCCCGCGGTTGGCCAGATCGTCGTGGAAGGCACGGTCCAATGATCCCGGATCGGCGAACGACGTGAAGTGCCCGCCCAACGGGCTGTCGAGTCCGGCGTCCTGGCCGCACTCCAAACTGGCCAGCGCGCCGGCAGGCGGGTTGGCGGCGGTTTCGCAGGAAGCTCCCGAGAATCCGAAGGGCAGTTCCTCGACGATCCGTTGCTCGTCGGGGTTGAAGTGAGTGGCGGCCGCCGGCTGCGCACCGGCGTAGGTAAGCAAGCCCAGCCCGGCCACGGCGGTCAGCGCGCCGGCGGCGCCCCGCGCGACCGCTAGGGCCACCCGTCGGACGCACGATCCGCGTCCGAGTCGCTTGACTGGTGAAACCCCATTCTTGTTGCGCATCACTGACTCCTCCGACATTCCGGTCGCGATGTTCGCCGGTTCTGCACCGCAGACGCCGGCGAAAAGCGGCGGCGCCGTCATGAATATCCGACCATTTACCGGAGTTCCGCAACAGGGACCAAAGTCGCGCGCTTCAGGACGTTCGTCATCGCGCCTCAAGTGGGCCACTTCAGCCGGGGATCTCCTGGAGAGACATGCGGCGAAGGACCGCGGGGCGCCGGGTCGCGGGCCCCGCCAACGAAGGTTTTGGTGGCGGCCGCCGACGAAGTGTCCACGAGCGTGGCGACCTTGCCCGGCGCGGTCGGGCAGGAGTCTCAACTTCGAGCGCCCAAGTGGCGCAGTTTCACGACTGGTTCGTACAAGCTCCATCTTGGGCAACAGCACGAACGACGGGCGCAGGAGGGCAGCAACGGTTTATCTGACCAGTATCCAAGCCGGCTTCGAGCCGTGGAACGGCAGCGTGGGCAGTCGGTCAACTCGTTCTCCGCGAGCGTCGACGGCGTCAGCTGACCGGCCACCGCCACGTCTCGCACGCCGCTTCCCGACACGCACCGAGATTGCCGCCGTGGTCGTGGTCGATGCCGAAACCACTGCCCGCACGGCAATCTCGGCGTGTGCGGGTCGCTACCCGGCCGGATACCCCACGGACTTGACCTCGGTGTACTGGTCGAACCCGGCCACACCGTTCTGGCGGCCCACCCCGCTGGCCTTGTATCCGCCGAATGGCGTGTCCGCGCCGTAGCAGGCGCCACCGTTGACGCCGATGACGCCGGCCCGCAATCGGCGGGCCACCGCCAACGACCGCTCGAGGGACCCCGACATCACGTTGCCGGCCAGCCCGTAGGCGCTGTCGTTGGCGATCCGGATGGCGTCCTCCTCGTCGTCGAACGGAATGACGGCCAGCACCGGACCGAAGATCTCCTCCTGCGCGATCGTCATGGAGTTGTCGACGTCGACGAAAAGCGTTGGCCGGACGAAGAATCCCTTGTCGAAGCCGGTGGGTGCGTCGGGCCCGCCAACCAGCAGCGTGGCGCCCTCTTCCACGCCCTTGTTGATGTAACCGAGCACGCGCTGACGCTGCTTGTCCGAGATCAGCGGGCCGGTAAGGGTATTGGGGTCCTGCGGATCGCCCGGTATGACGTTCTCATAGATGCTCTTGAGAATTGCCACGCCCTCGTCGTAGCGAGACCGCGGCAGCAGCATCCTGGTGGGGATGGCGCAGCCCTGTCCGGCGTGCATGCACGGCGAGATGCCGATCGCGCACGCCGAGCCGAAGTCGGCGTCTTCCAGCACGATGGTGGCCGACTTGCCGCCGAGTTCCAGGAACAGCCGCTTCAGCGTCGCCGCACCCTTTTCCATGATCCGCTTGCCGACCGCGGTCGAGCCGGTGAACGAGATCAGGTCGACTTTCGGCGACAGCGTGAGCTCCTCGCCCACCAGGTGGTCCGACGCGGTGACCACGTTGACCACACCCGGTGGGATGTCGGTCTTCTCGGCGATGAGCCGACCCAGTCGGGTGGCGTTGAACGGGGTGTCCGGCGCCGGCTTGAGAACGACGGTGTTACCGGTGGCCAACGCCTGGCCGAGCTTGTTGATAGCGACTTCGAACGGGAAGTTCCACGGGACGATCGCGCCGACCACACCCACCGGTTCCCGCCAGACCTTGACGGTGGTGTTCGTGCCGGTGAGGCTGATGACCCGGTCGCCCAGGTCGGTCTCCCAGGGGTACTCGTCGATCAGCTTGGCGGGATACAGCAGCCCCTCGGCCAGCGGGGCGTCGAGCTGGGGTCCGTAAGTGATGGCACGCGGGGCACCGACCTCGAGGATGAGCTCCTCGCGCAGCTCTTCCCGCTCCGCGTCGATCGCTTCGTGCAGCTGTACCAGGCAACGCTTGCGCAGCTCGCGGTTGGTCGACCAGTCCGTCTCGTCGAAGGCACGCCGGGCGGCGTCGATAGCCCGGTGCATGTCCTCCTTCGACGCGTCGGCGACCTCGCCGAGCACCTCTTCGGTAGCCGGGTTGATGTTGGTGAAGGTGCCGGCCCGGCCCTCGACGAGCTTGCCGTCGATCATCATCTTGGGCTCGAAACGGACCTTTACAGCCTCGGTCATATCTGTCACTCTCTTCTGAGTCGTTGAGGGGCTACGGAGAGCCTTACCGGAAACTATCCGATTGGCAAGTTTCAACCGCTGTCAGGTCGGCTATCGAGGATCGAACAGCACCGGCAGCGACGTCGGCGACCGGAAGACCTGCCCGCGGATGTGCGGGTCGTCGCCGTCGGGGTCCAGCCGAAGGTTCGGCAGCCGGTCGAGCAGAAGGTTGACGGCGGTGCGCATCTCGAGCCGCGCCAGGTGCATCCCCAGGCAGACGTGCACGCCGTGGCCCCAGCCGAGGTGCGAGCGCGCGGGCCGGAAAATGTCGAACGTGTCCGGGTCGGGGTAGCGGTCCTCCTGCCGGTTGGCGGCCCCCAGCATCGGCATCACCGTCGAGCCCGCCGGTATCGCCACCCCGCCGAGTTCGGTGTCACGGGTGGCGACCCGGGTGATGGTCAGCAGGGGTGGTTCCCACCGCACGCCTTCTTCGATGGCCTGCGGCAGCAGCGACCGGTCGGCACGGACGGCGTCCAACTGCGCGGGGTCGCACAGCAGGGCGAACAACAAGCTACCCAGCGACCGGTAGGTCGTCTCCACCCCCGCGGGCAGCAGCAGGCGCAAGAACGAGTAGATCTCCTCGTCCTCGAGTTTCTCTCCGTCGATCTCGGCCTGGGCCAGCCCGCTGATGAGATCGCCCCGCGGATCGGCGCGGCGCGCCTGCAGGATCGGCGCGAAGTAGTCGCAGAGGGCGGCCGACGCGGCAAGACCCCGTTCCGGATTCAGGATCCAACTCAGCAGGGAGATGGACCACCGCTGGAACTGCGGATAGTCCTGTTCCGGCAGGCCCAGCAGGCCCGCGATGATCTGGCTGGGGTAGTCGAAGGTGAACTCCTTGACCAGGTCGGCCCTGCCGTTGCCCGCGAACTTGTCGATCAGGCTGTTGCCGACGCGCCCCACCAACTCGTCTTCCCACCGCGCCAACGCCTTCTGCGAGAACGCCTTCGACACCAACGACCGCAGCCGGCCGTGCAGCGGTTCGTCCATGCCGAGCATCACGCGTTCCCCCAACACCGGGCCGAACGCCGCGATCACGCCCGCCGACGAGAACGTCTCGTTGTCGCGCAGCATCTGCTGGGCTTCCTCGTGGCGGTAGACGATGAAGACCGGCTTGGACTCCTCGTGCGGCATCCCGGAGACGTCCAGACGCTGGATCGGCTCCTCGCGGCGCAGCCGGGCCAACTCCGTGTAGGGGTCGCGCACGTCCCCGGAGACCGCGGCGTCGAAGGCGCCGAAGTCCTCCAGGTCGTCGAAAAGCTGTTCCATCAACGCTCCTTCACTTCGCTTTTGCGGGCCGCCAAGCGCTGCAGGACCGGCTGCGGCAGAATCCGCGCGGCGAACACCATCGCCCGCTGCGCCGCGGTCAGCGGCCAGGCGCCGTCCCGCATCGAACCCTGCCGCGGTATGCCCAGCACGACCCGGGACATGTGGTGCATGCCCGACACGGGCAGAATTCTGCTGGCCGCCAGCAGCATCGAGGCATCGGGGCCGACGCCGCGGCGGCGGAACGGGCCCCGGTCGTCCAGCGCCCGGAGCAGGCCGTCGGCGAACCGTTCGGGTGGCCGCGCCAATTTCATCGCGGCCCTCCCACGGGTGTTCATGGTGTTGTGCAGCCGGGCATACGGGCCACTGAAGTCGCGGTTGTCGGTGGTGCCCGCGTCGGTGATGATGTCGGTGTCGTAGGTGCCGGCCACCAAAACGGTGACACCGAGACCGAACGGCGCGATCTCGCAGGCCATCGATTCACCCCACCGCTCCACCGCTCCCTTGGCCGCCGAGTACGGCGCGGTGGCGGGCTGACCGCGGACCCCGGCCGCGCTGGACACCAGCACGATGCGGCCCTCACCCGCTGCCCGCATGCCCGGGAGCAATGCCTTGGTGAGTTCGACCGGACCCAGGACGCTGGTGGCGAACATGTTCTGCCACAACCGGATATCGGTCTCCTCGACCATCCCGGCCGCAGAGATGCCCGCGTTGTGCACGATGGCGTACGGCGCACCGACGGCTTCCTCGATCGCCTTGGCCGCGGCGGCCACCGACGCGGTGTCCAGCAGGTCGAGGTGCACGCCGATCAGCCGGTCGTCGTCGGGCAGGGCGTCGGCTGCCGCGCGCAGCAGCGGCATCCCGGTGGCCGGGTTCCGCATGGCCGCCACCACGCGCCAGCCCTCGCGATAGAGCCGCGCCGCCGAGGCGAATCCCAGGCCGCGGGACGCGCCGGTGATGACGACCGCGCGCGCCTCAGCCATTCGCGCTCGGTGACGAAGAAGTCGCGCAGGGCCCATGACCGGGCGGCGGCGCTTCGACATGGGGCCGTCCGTTCGGCTCCCCACTCGCCCAGGTCGACCAGATGCCCACCGAGTAGGGCCCCTGGGCGCCCGCCTTTTCGTAAAAGCCCTGTGGGTCATACACTTTGGCTTCCGGGTAGGGCCACGGGCAGGCCACGGAGGTCGCCGCGTGGCTGATCTTGATCACGGCGAACCATGCCCCGTAGGCGAAGTAGGACACGTTGATGATCGCGAACATCACCAGGAACGTGCCG
>NZ_JBYCLG010000222.1:0-7357 GCF_057473785.1 Mycobacterium sp. TH-M103 | reverse complement strand
CGATGATGTGCTTGATGTAGCCGGCGTTGGTCGCGGTCTTCGGGTTGGGCTTCGACCAGCTCTGGTAGCAGGCGCGGCCGGCGAACTCGACCAGCGCCGAGCCCCCGTCGGCGTCGGTGCTCCAGGGCACATCCGGGGGGGCCAGGAAGTCGGTCCTGGCGATCAGTTGCACGCGCAGCGGCGCGATCTCGGCCACGGCGCTCACCTTAGAGCCTGTCGCCCGCCCCGGCGTCCCGGCCCGCCGCGCGAGGCGGACCTGCCCGCGAAGTACGACCGTGCCCGCCGCCGAGTCCGCGTGCCGTGCAGCAACCGCACCGGCTCACCGAGCCGGCGCATGTCGTCGGGTGTCGCCTTGTCCGCCAGGCATTTCCGGCATGCCCGCGCGTCGACCGCCGCCGACAGGCGTGGCCTCGAGTTCGTTCATCGCCGGCGGAGCTCTCCGGCCAGGTCACCGCGCCGGGCGACGCTGAACCCGCCCAACCCGAGCCACGAGGCCATCGACTCCAGTTCCCCGGCCAGCGCCGCGGCCACCCGCGCCCTGGACACGTCCGGCTCGGCGAACGCGCCGACGACGCGCAGCGTGCCGGCCGCGCGGTCGGCCTTGAGGTCGACCCGCGCGGCCAGTCGGCCGTCCAGCAGCAGCGGCCACACGTAGTAGCCGAACTTGCGCTTTGCGGGCGGGGTGTAGATCTCGACGCGGTAATGGAAATCGAACAAGCGCTCGACCCGGGGCCGGAAGAAGATCAACGGGTCGAACGGGCACAGCAGCGCGGTGCCGGTGTCGGAGCGAGGCACGGCCTGCCCGGACCGCAGGTACGCCGGCGCCGACCAGCCGTCGACCTGCACCGGTTCGATCTCCCCGGCGGCCAGCAGGGCCGCCAGGGCGGGCTTGACCTGGGCCGCCGACAGGCGGAAGTAGTCGCGAATGTCGGCCTCGGTGCCCACGCCCAGCGCGGTGGCGGCCCGCAGGGTGAGTTCGCGGAGCGCCTCGCCATCGTCGACCTCGCGGGAGAGCACCTCGGCCGGCAACACCCTTTCCACCAGGTCGTAGTGGCGGGCGAAACCGACCCGGGTGGCGGTGGTGAACACACCGGAGGCGAACAGCGCCTCGGCGACCCACTTGGCGTCGCTGCGGTTCCACCAGGCGCCCTTCCTGGGCCGCGGTTCGGCGGCCAGGTACGCCTCGATCTGCCCGGCGGTGCTGGGGCCCAATGCGGCGACGGCCGCGACGACGTCGTCGACCAGTTGCGGGTTGTCTTTGACGATGTGGGTGCGCCAACGGCCGTGGGAGTACTGGCGCATCCGCCAGCGCAGCAGCGGCCAGTCCTCGACCGCCATGAGTGCGGCTTCGTGCGCCCAGTACTCGGCCAGCAACCGCGACGAACGCGGGCCCCACGCGACGCGATCCAACAGGTCGCGGTCGTAGGGCCCGAGCCGGCTGAACACCGGCGCGTAGTGGGCGCGCACCGCCACCGACACCGAGTCCAGTTGCAGCACCTGGATGCGCGACATCAGCCGCTTCAGCTGCGCGGCGGTGATCTTGCTCGTCGAGCCGGGAGCGCTAAATCCTTGAGCCGCAACGGCTGTCCGCCGGGCTTGCGCTGCGGTCGGCCTTCGACGCGGGATCGGCACGGCGCCGAGAATACCGCCCCGTCCGGCCGTTTCCGGCTGTTTCCGGGCCGCCGCGGGCCTACCCAGTGCCGACTTTCTGCTCCGCGGCCGCCTCGCCGTTCGTTTCCGGTCGCGGGCCCGCCGCATCCTTTCGCTCCCGGTACGCCGACTCGAGAGCGTCGGGCACCTCCTCCAGCTCGCGGTACACGGCCATCAGCTGCTCGAGGACCTCGATCCGTTGCCGACTCGCCTCGTCCACCGCCCGGCGGGCCTGTTCACGGTAGTGATCGGCCTCCTGCTTCGCGTCGGCGAGGAGTTGCTCGCGCTCCCGCTGGGCGTCCTGCCACGCCTGCTCGATCGCCGTCTGGGTCTCGGCGCGCATCCCGGCCAGCTCGGCGTCGAGCTTGTCCTTGGTCTCGGCATACTCGGCTTCCAGGGCCTTCAACTGTCCGGCCATCTCGGTCAACAGCGCCTCGTGCTTGCGCTGCTCGTCCTCGGCCTCGGCCCGGGCCGCCGCGATCAGAGCCTCCGCCTCGGCGCCCGCCTCGGCCCGCATCTCGGAAACGTCGTCGACCGCGCGCCGCAGCATCGTGGCCATGCGCTGTTGCACCGCATGCGGCGCCGGTGAGTTGTCGGTGAGGACGGCGACCTCCTTGCGCAGCGCGGCGACCTCGTCGCCGGATTCCTCCAGCCGGGCCCGCAGGCTCTCGACGTCGTCTCGCAACAGCTGCTGTTTGGTGGTCAGGACCTCGATGTGGGCGTCGACCGCGGCCGGGTCGTAACCCCTGAACTTGCGCGAGAACTCCTTCGCGGGTTCGGTTATCACTGTCAATTCCCCCCTCCTGGGAACGCCCGAATAGACCCGATGACACCGACCCCCCGAGGTCGAGTATGTCAGGTCGTGCCGCCGGCGCGGGCACGTGCACTCACCCTCGACGGTAGCTGCGAAACCGGTAGCGCAGCCCGGTCCGGCTGACCCGCCACTCGCCCGTCTCGCCGTGCCAGGTGGCGTCGAGCACCGGGGCCAGCGCGTCGTCGTCGGCGAGCGGCAGGTCGACGTCGACCTCGGTGACCTCGCAGCGGGCGGCGTGCGGCAACGCGAGCCGGTAGATCTGCCCGCCGCCGATGACCCAGGTCTCGGGCTCCGTGCCGCAACCGGCGAAGGCCTCCTCGAGCGAACCCACCACCTCGGCCCCGTCGGCGGTGAAGCCGGCCTGGCGGGACAGGACGACGTTTTTGCGGCCCGGCAGCGGCCGGACGCCGGCCGGCAACGACTCCCACGTGCGCCGACCCATCACCACGGTGCGTCCCGTGGTCAGCTCCTTGAACCGGGTCAGGTCTTCGGGCACCCGCCACGGGATGTCGCCGCCGCGGCCGATCACGCCGGACGTCGCCTGCGCCCAGACCAGGCCGACCGTCATACCGCGACGGGGGCCTTGATCGCCGGGTGGGGATCGTAATTGCGCACGACGACATCCTCGTAGGCATAGTCGAAGATCGAATCACGCTGCGCCAGAACCAGTTCCGGGTACGGTCGGGGCTCGCGGGTCAGCTGCAGCCGCACCTGCTCGACGTGGTTGTCGTAGATGTGGCAGTCACCGCCCGTCCACACGAACTCGCCGACCGACAGGCCGGCCTGGGCGGCCATCATGTGGGTGAGCAACGCGTAGCTGGCGATGTTGAACGGCACGCCGAGGAACAGGTCGGCGCTGCGCTGGTAGAGCTGGCAGCTCAGCCGCCCGCCGGCGACGTAGAACTGGAAGAACGCGTGACACGGGGGCAGCGCCATCCGGGGGATGTCGCCGACGTTCCAGGCCGACACGATGATCCGCCGGGAGTCCGGGTCGGTGCGCAGCAAGTCCAGCGCGGCGCTGATCTGGTCGATGTGCTCGCCGGACGGCGTGGGCCACGATCGCCACTGCACGCCGTAGACCGGGCCCAGATCGCCTGCGCCGTCGGCCCATTCGTCCCAGATGGTGACCCCGTGCTCCTGCAGCCAGCCGACGTTGGAGTCGCCGCGCAGGAACCACAGCAGTTCGTAGACCACCGACTTGAAGTGCACCTTCTTGGTGGTCAGCAGCGGGAATCCGGCAGACAGGTCGTAGCGCAACTGCTGGCCGAACAGGCTGCGGGTGCCGGTGCCGGTGCGATCGGATTTGGCCGCGCCCCGCTCGAGCACCAGGCGCAGCAGGTCCTCGTAGGGCGTCGGTATCGGCACGCGGTCAGCTTAGCCGGTCGACGCCGACAAACCCGGCTGCGATCGCGGGGAGTACAACGAAAGCCATGCCGAAAATCACCGATACCATCACCACCGCCGACGGCGTCTGCGGTGTCAAGCTCTTCACCCCCGAGCGGGATGGCCCGTGGCCGGGCGTGGTCATGTACACCGACGCCGGCGGGGTGCGCGACACCTTCGACGGGATGGCCGCCAAGCTGGCCGGATACGGCTACGCCGTGCTGCTCCCCGACGTGTACTACCGCAGCGGCGACTGGGCCCCGTTCGACATGGCCACCGTGTTCGCCGATGCTAAGGAGCGTCGGCGGTTGTTCTCGATGATCGGCAGCGTCACCCCGGACAAGACGGCCGACGACGCCGGCGCCTTCTTCGACTACCTGGCGGGACGCCCCGAGGTGTCCGGCGACCGGTTCGGCGTGTGCGGCTACTGCATGGGCGGGCGTGCCTCGGTGATCGTGGCGGGCCGCCTTCCCGAGCGTGTCGCGGCCGCGGCGTCGTTCCACGGCGGCGGCCTGGTCACCGACACGGCGGACAGCCCGCACCTGTCGGCCGACCGGATGCGGGCCACGGTGTACGTCGGCGCGGCCGAGAACGACGCGTCCTTCACGCCCGGTCATGCCGAACAGCTCGACAAGGCACTGACGGCGGCAGGTGTGCCGCACGCGATCGAGTTCTACCCGGCGGCGCACGGCTTCGCGGTCCCGGACAACCCCCCGTACGACGCCGGCGCCGACGAGCGGCACTGGGCGGCGATGGCGGACCTCTTCGGCTCGACGCTGGGGCGAAGGTAACCCACTCGTGTGGCGGACCCGACACCCGCAACATCCCAGATTTGTGGGATTCGCACTGTTTAAGTTAGCGCCCGGTGGGTAATTCCCCGACGTGGCCGGGGGGTGACGATGCTGAGTTGAGCGACGCAGGTTTGATCGGGGATCGCGAATTCAAAGTTTGCTGAGTTGGAAGATGATTTCGCGCACCTTCGATGGAAACTGCTCGTGGCAAACAATCGCCGCCATCGTTAACAGGCAGTTTTAATTGGCTGTTAACCCGAACTTTTCGGGATCTGGCTAAGATTGACAATCACAAATGGACGTACGCGTGGGCATGATCTAGCATTTGCTGTCGTTAGCATGAGCGCGTTACGGGCTCCACCGCGTGGGGGGTGGGGCGGAATTGATCACCCGGGGGGGTATTTCGTGGTTTTGATCCAGTCCACAGCTGTCGACAGTCGTTGTGTCGAGCGCAGACGCCCGTCGCCACCTGACCAACTGCCCATCGAGGCACTGCACGAAATGCCCGCGCTGGTCGCCCTGGAGCGGCTGCCCACGCCGGCCCTCGCGGTCGACGGCGTGGGAACCATACTGTTCGTCAACAACCCGTTCTGCGACATGGTGGGCTACGCCTACGACGAACTCTTGTCGATGACATTCGACGACATCTTCTACGGTCTGCCGTCCGACGACGGCTGGGTGCCGCGCAAGCGAACCGACAGCGATCGGCTGATCGGGTTGCGCCACAAGGAGGGTCACTCGGTGTGGGCGGACATGAGCGAGTCGGCCATGCAACGCTGCGACGACACCGTCACCCTGAACGTCTTCCACGACCGCACCGAGGAACTCTGGGTCAACAGCGGGGCCATGGAACACTTGGTCAGCCGGACGGCAGATCGACCAGTGCGGCCAGGCGCGCTCGGTGGCGGTAGGCGGTACCTAGCGCCAGTTGATCGCTTTTGGCCCGCTTGAGATACAGGTGCGCCGGATACTCCCAGGTCATGCCGATGCCTCCGTGCAACTGCACGCACTCCTCGGCGGCGTGGACGGCGATTCCGCTGCAGTACGCCTGGGCGATCGCCGCGGCGATGTCGGCGTCCTCGTCGCCGCGGGCGCAGGTGTCGGCGGCGTAGCGGGCCGCGGCCGTGGCGGATCCGACCTCGAACCACAGGTCGGCCAGCCGATGCTTGATGGCCTGGTAGGAGCCGATCGCGCGGCCGAACTGCTTGCGCTGCTTGGCATAGGCCAGCGTGGTGTCGAAGCACCACTGCGCCACCCCGAGTTGTTCGGAGGCCAGCAGCGCCGCGGCGGTCCGGAGCGCCTCGGTCACGGCCGCACCCGCCGCCCCGACGGGAGCTGAGGCAGCGCCCGAAAAGCGCAAGTCGGCAAGGGGTCTGGTCATGTCCAGGGCCACCAGCGGTGACACCTCGACGCCCGAAGCGGCACACGGGACCGTGTGCAGCTCGAGTCCGCCGCGGCCCGCGACCGGCACCACCAGCACGTCGGCCTCACCGGCACCGGCGACGCTGGTGACTGATCCGGTCAGGCCGTCGGCGCCGGTGCTCACGCCGGTGACCGGATCACCCGGCGCGGTGGACAGCGGCACGGCCAGCGCGGCGGTGAGCTCCCCCCGCGCCAGCGCGGGCACGGTGTCGGTGTCGCCGGCGCGCAGCAGCGCGACAGTGGCCAGGACCGCGCTGGACAGGTACGGCACCGGCGCGACGGCCCGGCCGATCTCCTCCATGACGACCGCGGCCTCGCGGGCGCTCGCGCCGGCGCCGCCGAGGGCCTCGGGCACCAGCAGCCCGGCTACGCCCAGGTCGGCGGCCAGCGTCCGCCAGAGTGCCGAGAAGTCCTGCGGCGCCGGATCGTAGGCGCGGGCCACCGTCTCGGGTGGGCAGCGGTCGGCGAACAGCTGGCGCACGCTGTCGCGCAGGGCTTCCTCGGTGTCGGAGTACAGCAAATCGCCGATGCTCATCGGGGGATGTCCTTCCAGGCGACGTCCTTGTCGACGCGGTGTTCGCCGGGCAGGCCCAGGATTCGCTCGGCGACGGTGTTGCGCAGGATCTCCGAGGTTCCGCCCTCGATGGAGTTGCCGCGCGCCCGCAGGTAGCGGTAGCCGGGCTCGCGCCCGACGAGGTCGACGACTTCGGTTCTGCGCATGGTCCAGTCGTCGTAGCGCAACCCGGCCTCGGCGTGCAGCTCGATGTCGAAACCCGAGATGGCCTGCGCGAGGCGGGCGAACGCGATCTTCATGCCGGCGCCCTCGGGTCCGGGCTGACCGGCCTGGGCCTGTTGTCCCAGCCGCTCACCGGCCAGCCGGAGCACCTCGGCGTCGACCCACAGCCGCATCAGCTCGTCGTGCATGGCCGGATCGCGCAACCCCGGCTCGTCGCGCCAGGCCGCGGTGACCTTGCCGATGATCCCGCCCTCCCGCGGCACGCCGGGGCGCGAACCGATCGCGACCCGTTCGTTGTTCAGCGTTGTGGTCGCGACCTTCCAGCCCGCGCCCTCCGGGCCGAGCCGGTTGGCGTCGGGCACTCGCACGTCGGTGAGGAACACCTCGTTGAACTCCGCCTCGCCGGTGATCTGGCGCAGCGGGCGGACCTCGACACCGGGCTGGGTCATGTCACACAGGAAGTAGGTCAGGCCGGCGTGTTTGGGCACCGTCGGGTCGGTGCGGGCGACCAGGATGGCCATCTGCGCGTGCTGGGCCATCGACGTCCACACCTTCTGCCCG
>NZ_JBYCLG010000221.1:0-29756 GCF_057473785.1 Mycobacterium sp. TH-M103 | reverse complement strand
GTCACCTTGCTTGTCATCTCGGGGAAGCTCTCCATCCCCGCCCTCGAGTCACTGATTGTCAGGGGACGGGTGCCTCACCCAAGGTTGACAGAGAGGGAAGGCGAAGTAGTGCAAGCCTCCTACGCGCTCACTGTGTGTGAGGCACCAGCGACCGCTTCGCACTCACTCTTACTGTAAAAACCGTCCAGTGTCGGTTCGAGCCCGACTGGGGGCACGGCGGGGTTCTCAGGGGTGAAGCTCTGCCCAGCATGGCCGAGCTCACCGGTCCCACGCCTTGCGCATTGATTCGATAAACTGTTATATAGAAACATGTCAAATCAAGCGATTGGCTGCTGCCCCGCGCTGGGGGCGGCGGCCCTCGAGGAGTCAGACGCGGGCCGGTTGGCGGCGATGTTCAAGGCGCTCGGCGACCCGGTCCGACTCCGCCTGCTGAGCCTGATCGCCAGCCACCCCGGCGGTGAAGCCTGCGTCTGCGAGATCTCGACGACCTTCGACCTCTCCCAGCCCACGATCTCCCACCACCTCAAACTGCTGCGCACGGCCGGACTGCTCGACTGTGAGCGGCGCGGCACCTGGGTCTACTACCGAGTGATTCCCGCAGCGCTGCAGCAGCTTTCGTCCGTCCTGTGTCTCGACGAGCAGCCGGCGGCGACCGCGGCGAGGTGCGAGCCATGACCGATGGCACGACATCGGTGTCCACCCCCGCCCCGGTGGTGACCCGGCTCTCGACGCTGGACCGGTTCCTGCCGATCTGGATCGGGGTGGCGATGGTCGCCGGTCTGCTGCTGGGCCGCCTCGTTCCCCGCCTCGGACCGGCATTGAGTTCCGTTGAGGTCCAGGGCATCTCACTGCCGATCGCAATCGGCCTGCTGGTCATGATGTACCCCGTGCTGGCCAAGGTCCGCTACGACCGGCTCGACGAGGTCACCGGCGACCGCAAGATGATGGTGTCCTCGCTGGTGCTCAACTGGCTCGTCGGGCCGGCCGTGATGTTCGCGCTGGCCTGGCTGCTGCTGCCGGACCTGCCCGAGTACCGCACCGGGCTGATCATCGTCGGGCTGGCCCGCTGCATCGCCATGGTCATCATCTGGAACGACCTGGCCTGCGGAGACCGCGAAGCCGCGGCCGTGCTCGTCGCGCTGAACTCGTTGTTCCAGGTGGCCATGTTCGCCGCGCTCGGCTGGTTCTACCTGTCGGTGCTGCCCGGCTGGCTGCACCTGCCGCAGACCGGCATCGCCGTCTCCCCGTGGCACATCGCCGAATCCGTGCTCGTATTCCTCGGTATCCCGCTGCTGGCCGGATACCTCTCGCGCCGCCTGGGCGAACGGGCCAGGGGCCGTACCTGGTACGAGTCGACGTTCCTGCCCCGCATCGGGCCGTGGGCCCTGTACGGGCTGCTGTTCACCATCGTGATCCTGTTCGCCCTGCAGGGCCACCAGATCACCTCGCGGCCATGGGATGTCGCACGCATCGCGCTGCCGCTGCTGGCCTACTTCGCGATCATGTGGGCCGGCGGGTACACCCTCGGGTTCCTGCTGCGGCTCGGCTACGCGCGCACCACCACGCTGGCCTTCACCGCGGCCGGCAACAACTTCGAACTGGCCATCGCGGTGGCGATCGCGACCTACGGCGCGGCCTCGGGGCAGGCCCTGGCCGGGGTCGTCGGACCGCTGATCGAGGTGCCCGTGCTGGTCGGCCTTGTGTACGTGTCCCTGGCGCTGCGTCCCCGGCTGTTCCCGGGCGCGTCGACGGGAGGCCCGGCCGTTGGCCGCTAAACCCAGCGTGCTGTTCGTCTGCGTCCACAACGCCGGGCGGTCACAGATGGCCGCCGCGCTGCTGCGCAGCATGGCCGGGGACCGTATCGAAGTGCGTTCCGCCGGAAGCGAACCCGCGAATCAGGTCAACCCCGTCGCCGTCGCGGCCATGGCCGAGCTCGGCATCGACATCGCCGCCGCGAACCCCAGGGTCCTCACCCCTGACGCGGTTCAGACCAGCGACGTCGTGATCACCATGGGCTGCGGTGATGCTTGCCCGTATTTCCCCGGTGTGTCCTATCGCGACTGGAAACTGCCCGATCCTGCCGGTCAGCCCCTGTCGACGGTGCGGGCCATCCGCGACGACATCGCCGAGCGGGTCCGGTTGTTGGTGGCCGAGCTCCTGGGGTCCGCAGACACGACGCAACCCGGTCGCCCCTGAGAAAGGAACAACGATGTCGCGCATGCAACTGGCCCTCAACGTCGACGACCTTGACGAGGCAATCACGTTCTACTCCAAGCTGTTCAACACCGAACCGGCCAAGGTCAAACCCGGCTACGCCAACTTCGCCGTCGCCGAACCTCCCCTGAAGCTGGTGCTGATCGAGAACCCGGGCCATGGCGGCACCATCAACCACCTCGGCGTCGAGGTCGAATCCAGCGGCGAGGTCCACGACGAGATCGCCCGGCTCGCGGCTGAGGGGATGATCCCCGAGGAGCAGATCGCCACGACCTGTTGCTATGCCCTGCAAGACAAGGCCTGGGTGACCGGACCGGCCGGCGAGCGGTGGGAGGTCTACACCGTCCTGTCCGACTCGCAGACCTTCGGTGCCGGCTGCGATGACACCGGCGACGGGGTCTCCGACGGTGTTGCGGCCGATACTGCCTCCTGTTGCTGAGCGGTAATCGCCAAGACGAGGGCGTTCTCCTGGCGCCTCGGTCGGCTGCGCGACAGCGCAGACCTCCTTCTGCGAGACTGGGAGCCGGGCCGGTCCAGCGTCGAAGGAGAACTAGGGTGCTCGCGCGTCTTCGCGGCAGGGACGACCACCATCCACACCGACCAGTTGGCGGGCCGCGATGACCGCGCCGACGGCAGGTCCCGACCCGCCCGACGATTCGATGCGGGGTTCTCTGCTCATCTGTGTGACGGCGACCGTTGCGGGCGTGGCCATCGGTTTCGTCGGCGGCGCCTTCCGCTGGTGCCTGCAGGCCGCCGACCAGTTGCGCGTCGACTTCGTGGACTGGGCGCACCGGCTGCCCGGGCCGGGCTGGCTGGTCCCCCTCGCCGCGGCGGCGGCCGGCGCCACCCTGGCCGCCCTGGTCGTGCGATGGGAGCCCCTGGCCGCCGGCAGCGGGATCCAGCATGTCGAGGCGGTCTTCCGGGGTGACGCCCGGCCACCGCTGATCCGCCTGCTTCCGGCGAAGTTCATCGGGGGCGTGTTGAGCATCGGGTCGGGGCTGGTGTTGGGCCGCGAGGGCCCGACGGTGCACATGGGTGCGGCGATCGGCGCCGAGGCGGCGCGGCGCGTCCGGCTGCCCGACTCCGAGGTCAGGATGATGCAGACGGCGTTGGGCGGCGCCGGCCTCGCGGTCGCCTTCAACGCACCGATCGGTGGCACCCTGTTCACCCTCGAAGAGGTGACGAAGTCGTTCCGGGTGAAGACCGTGCTGGCGACTCTCTTCGCCGCCGCCGCGGCCGTCGGTTGCGCCCGGCTCGTCCTGGGGAACTACCCGGACTTTGACGTCGAACGCATCGGGCCCCCAGAGCTGCGGTGGCTTCCGTTGTTCGTCGTATTCGGCCTGTTCACCGGATGGCTTGGTGCCGCCTACAACCGGTTGGTGCTGTGGTTCATCGACCACGTGGCTGCGCTGGGCCGGGTACCGGCTCCCGCGAAGGCGGCCCTGGTCGGTGCGGTCATCGGGCTGGCGATGTTCGTCTACCCCCGCGCTGTCGGCGGCGGCGACCCCGTGAGCCAACTGATCCTCGGCGGGCACCGCTTCGCCCTGTCCGTCGTCATCGGCTACCTCGTGGTGCGGTTCTTCGCGGGTCCCCTGTCATACTCGGCCGGCGTGCCGGGCGGGCTGTTCGCGCCGCTACTGGCGGTGGGTGCGCTGTGGGGACTGTTGTTCGTGGGGGTCTTCAACCTCGTGTGGCCGACGGACGCGACGTCGCTGGCGGTTCCGATGGCGCTGGTGGGGATGACGGCGTTCTTCGGGGCAACCGTCCGGGCGCCCGTCACCGGGATGGTCATCGTCGTCGAGATGACGGCCACCACGGAGGTGATCGTGCCCATGCTGGCCGCGACCGCCGCGGCGGTGCTGGCCGCGTACCTGGTGGCGTCGCCGCCGATCTATGACAGCCTGCGCGAGCGGATGGCCGTCGAGGCCGCTGTGGAAGACGAATCGGCCTAAGATGCCCGTTCGGTCCAGCCCAGCCGGCGGCTGATGCTGTCGGCGGCGGCGATCGTGCGCTGCGCGACCTCGGCGAAGGCGGCGGCTTCCGGCCGACGGCGTGCGCCGGGCAGGCCTGGCCGATCCAGGTCTGCAGCGCGATCGGGGCCTGTGTCGGAGCCGGCGGGGGCATCTCCGTTGTCGCCACTCGCCATGATGATCGCGCTTATACCGCTGTTCAGGGACCGACCCGCTCACCTCGGCCCGGCGGGCGCGCCGACGCGCGAGACCACCCACCGGTGGAATTCGGCGATGTGGAGCTCGGCGGGCACCAGGACGCCGCCCGCCCGGTAGGCGCGCGAGGACATCGCCGGCTGGGTGCGCCGGCACGCGTCGAAGTCCTGCTCGTTGACCCGGTGGAACAGCTCGACCGACCCGGACAGGTCGCCTGTGGCCGCCACGTCCGCGGCGTAGCGCCAGTCGCATTCGACGACGGTGCGATCGGGGGCCAGTGGAAACATCCGGTGGAAACGTGGTCGGGCACCGGGTTGATGAACACGGTCGGCTTGACGGTGATCGCGAAGTAGCGCCGCTCCCGCACTGCGCCGACCTCGGGCAGCCAGGCGTAGGCGACGGTGCGGCCCAGCGTGGGCGAATGGCCCGCGCTGGTGATTACCCGATGCACCCGTCCCCGGCGTGCACCGGTTCCTTGCCCAGTGCCACGGCGGCGGGCTCTTCGAAAACGATGGTGCGCAGCATCTTTCGTGGTACCGACGCCAGCAGGGCGGCCTTGCCGACGAAGTCGTCCTTGGTCATGCGCACCGCGAAGCCCAGACCGGCATCGTCGGGCCGGTCCTCGGCGGTCATGTCGGTGCCCCAGGCGCGGTAGCCCTTCCCATGCGCAGGCAGTTGAACGCTATGCGCCCGGCGGCGATGGCGCCGTGGGCCCGGCCGGCCGTCCACAGCAGCTCCCACAGCGCGCCGCCGTAGCCGGCCTCGGTGTAGATCTCCCACCCCAGTTCACCGACGTAGGACACCCGCAGCATCGTGACCGGGACGGCGCCTCGGTAGGTATGGTGCGCACGGAAGCAACCGAAGTCTTTGTGCGACAAGTCTTCCCGGCACAGCCGCTGCACCAGCTCGCGCGCGGCCGGCCCCCACACGCCGACGCCGTAGGTGCCCCCGGTGACATCGCGCAGCGTGACGCTGCCGTCGTCGCGCAGGTGGCGGGTCAGCCAGTCGAAGTCCTGGGGGCCGTTGGCGCCCAACGGGAAGCGGGTTTCGCCCAGCTGCGCGACGGTGAGATCGCTGCGGATGCCACCGGTATCGGCGAGCAGCGGGGTGTAGGTGACCGACCCGACGCTCTTGTCGACCTCGTTGGTGGTGAGCCGCTGCAGGAAGCCGGCGGCGCCCGCCCCCTGAAGCCGGCCGCGCACGCCACGATGTCGGCGTCGATGATCCCGCGGCCGGTGGGGACGCCCGGCCGTTGCGCGCCACCACCGCGAGCACCTCGGTGCCGGGCAGGAACACCGTGCCCCGTTCAAAGGCTCGCCACGCCTGGGCTCGGCCGCCCGCAGGGCCGCGGCGAGCCCGGCGGTTGGCGTGAAGAAGCCCGCGCGATGCCGCCGTAGCGTCGGCCGGCGGTCATACACTGACCCCTCATGGGCATGCTCTTCCGGTTGTCGCCGTGGATCGTCTACTGGGTGCTCGTCGGTGACGCCCCCGCGGCGGTCGCCGCGTGGGTCGCCCTGGTCACCGCCGTGGCGGCGCTGCTGACCGCGGGAGTGACCGGGAAGTCCGGGCGCGTGGCGGAAGCCGGCGCCGTCGCCACGTTCGGGGTCCTGACGGTGTTGACGGTGGTGCTGGGCGAGTCGTCCGCGCTGGCGTGGCTGCTGCCGCTGAGCAACGCCGGCATCCTGCTCATGACGCTGACCGGCACGCTGCTCGGCAGGTCGTTCGTCGCGGAATGCGCCGCTGCCGAGCAGCCGCCCGACGTCGTCAGCACGGAGCTGTTCGGCCGGCTGGCCCGCCTGCTCACCTGGATCTGGGTCGCCGCGTTCGCCGGGATGACCGTGTCGTCGGCCATCCCGCCCGTCGTAAACGCCGGGGCAGGCAGCCGGGACGCGACGAACCCGCTGTCCTACGTCTGCTACTGGGTAGTGCCGTTCTCGCTGCTGGCCCTGGCCGTGCTGGTGTCGCGGGCGCTGCCGAGCCGGTTGCTGGCCGGGATCGACGACGTCGTGCGGGAAACCTCGTTCGTCGCCTACGACGAAGCCACCATCGACGAGCTGTACTACCTGGCCCAGGAGCACGCCAACCGCGAGGTCGGCCCCGGCAAGGAGGCCTACAGCGTCAAGGTCGGCGGAATGGGGACGCCGCTGACCGGAGACGAGGCGCGAAAATCGTGGCCCTCGACCTACAAGGTGCGCGACAGGCGGCGGTGACGGCGGTGCGGCGTTCACTTGCTGGACAACTTCTCTTGGTAAGCCATTCGCGTGGGGCGTAGGGCGGGGTGGCCGGTCGCGGCGGCGACCGTGCTGGCCACGGTGGTGGCCTGTTCGTCGGGCTCCGCGCCGTCGCGGACGTTGCCCGCGGCCGACGCACCGTTGAGCACCGGCGCCGGCAGGGCGCTCCTCATCTCCCCGGCCCGGATGCTGGCCGCCACCCACGGGGTGACACCGGTGTCGTTCGGCAAGCCCGAGCACGGCAGCATCGCGTACGGCGCCAACGGCGCGATGATCTACACCCCCGACGCCGGGTTCACCGGCACCGACCACCTTCCCGCGACCGTCAGCGACACCGTCAAGCTCTACGCCGAGAACGCGGCGCCGCTCGCCACGATCGGCGGCGTTGTGATCCAGGCTAATTCGCACGGGTCCGCGATCGCGGCGGTGCCCGGCAGCGTCGGCGAGATCTACGGCCTCACCGACCGCGGGCCCGCGGTCGACGGCCCTGGCCCCGGCGAAAAGGTGCTTCCGCTACCGGATTTCCACCCGCAGATCGTCAAACTCAAGCTCGCCGACGGAACGGCGTCGGTAGAGCGCGCCGTCACGCTGTGCGGCACGGATGGCGCACCCCTGGTCGGGCTTGCCGACTCGCGGGCGAGCCCCGGCGAATCGCTGGTGGACCTCAACGGCACGGTCCTGGCGCCGTCGGATCACGGCCTGGACCCCGAGGGGCTGGTCGCCATGCCCGACGGCGGCTTCTGGGTGTCCGACGAGTACGGTCCATCGCTGGTCCACTTCGATGCCAACGGCAAAGAGCTGGAACGGCTTTCGCCCTCCGATGGGACGCTGCCCAGAGAGCTCTCGCTGCGCGCCCCGAATCAGGGCATGGAGGGCCTGACGATCACTCCGGACGGCACTACGCTGGTGGGCATCATGCACTCCGCGTTGCGGACACCGGCCGGGCCGTCCGGGTCGGTGCCGGTCACCCGGATCGTGACCGTCGACTTGACCGACCGCGGTGACGTGCACGAGTACCTCTACCCGTTGGCCGATCCGCAGCAGACCAAGGTGGCGGTGTCGGAGATCACGGCCATCGGTGCGACCACATTCCTGGTCGACGAACGCGACAACGAGCCTGCGCCGCAAGGCAACAAGAAGATCTACGTGACCGATATCGCCGGGGCCACCGACGTCGGCCCGCGCGCGATGGTGTCCGGGTCGGTGTACCGGCCCGAGGCTGGCGGCCTCCTGGTCGACGGCGTGCCGATCGAGACGTTCGTCGGTGTCAGCACCGACGCGGCGGCCACGAACAAACTCCAGGAGGCGGGGATCGCCGTTGCGTCCAAGGCGCCCAAGCTCAACCTCGGCGCCCTGTTGCGGACCCTGTCGCCCAACGGTGACTTCTTCGGGCACGAGAAAGTCGAAGGGCTCGTCACCCCGGACGGCGGGAAGACGCTGCTGGTGGCCAACGAAAGCGACTACGGGTTGGCCGGCCTTGCCCCGGGGTCGGACGCGCCGCCGTTCCGGCTTCGGCCCAAGAAGCTGAGCAACGGCACCCAGGACAGCGGGGAGATCCTGTCGGTGGACATGGCCAAGGTGCCCGTCAAGATGGACGAGGTGACGGTGCCGATCGTCGTCGGCTGACGGGCGCGCCGACGGTCGGATACGTTGGGTCCGGCGGGGCGTGCCAGCAGGGCCGCGCGCGTTCCGCATTCGGTTGCGGCCCGGCAAAGGAGCATCGTGATGAGCACGGTCAGCCCGGATGCGATCCGCGCGGAGACGATCAGCATCACCGGCCACCGGGGCGACGAGATCGAGGCCTACCGCGCCATGCCGCTGGCCGAGGGGTCGCGCGGCGGGATCGTGTGGATCCACCACATGCCCGGATATGACCGGCAGACCAAGGAATTCGTCCGCCGGCTCGCGGTCGGCGGCTATCACGCGGTGGTGCCCAACCTGTACTCTCGCGAGGCGCCGGGCGCGTCTCCCGACGACGCCGCCGCGGCGGCGCGTGCGGCCGGCGGGGTGCCCGACGAGCGACTGGTCGGCGACGTGGCCGGTGCGATCGAACACCTGCGCACGTTGCCCGGCGCGAACGGGAAGTTCGGCGTGATCGGGCACTGCTCGGGCGGGCGGCACGCCTTCCTGGCGGCGTGCTCGCTGCCGCTGGACGCCGCGGTGGACTGCTACGGCGCGTTCGTCGTCGAGGATCCGCCGGAGGGAATGCCCAAGGCCTTCAAGCCGATTCTCGACCTGGCGCCCAACCTGAGCTGCCCACTGCTGGGCCTGTTCGGCAACGAGGACCAGTTCCCCTCGCCCGAGGCGGTGGCCACGCTCGACGCCGAGCTGAACAAGCTGGGTAAGCCGCACGAATTCCACGCCTACGACGACGCCGGCCACGCGTTCTTCGCCGTCGACCGGCCGGCCTACCGGGTGGAGGCGGCGCTGGACGGCTGGCGGCACATCGACGAGTTCTTCGCCACCCACCTGAAAGGCTAGGTTTCCCAACCCATGTGCACCTATCTGACCGAACACGTCGAGATCGACGGCAGCGGCAAGGGGGCGACGGGATGGTTCGGCGCCAGCCGCGCGACCGTGTACGTCGACCATCCGGTCCACGCGCCCTACGGCCACACCGTCAACATCGACGTGATCAACCCGCAGCTGGGGCCGTCGGCGCGGGTGGCGCTCGAGCTCACCGAGGAGAGCGCGCTGGCGCTGGCCGACGCCATCCGCAACGCCGTCGCGCACGCGCCGGCCGGTCTGGCGTCCAAGAACCAGTAGCGGCCGCGTGACCGCCGAACGCGGCAGGATCGAGCCCGCGCCGCGCCGGGTCCGCGGCTATCTCGGCGATGCGCTGGTCTTCGACACCACCGCGGCCCGCTACGTGTGGGAGGTGCCCTACTACCCGCAGTACTACATCCCGGTCACCGGCGTCCGCGACGGGTTCCTGCGCGACGAGCAGCACCCGCAGCGCGTGCAGTTCGGGCCGTCGCGGCTGCACTCCCTGGTCGCCGGGGACCGGGTCCACGAATCGGTCGCGCGGGTGTTCGACGGCGAGGGCCCGCTGCGCTGGTTCGAGGAGGACGAGCCGATCTACGGCCATCCGCGCAGTCCGTACGTGCGGGTCGACGCGCTGCGCTCGCACCGCCACGTCCGGGTGGAACTCGGCGGGGTGGTGCTGGCCGATACCGCGACCCCGGTGCTGCTCTTCGAAACCGGTTTGTCCACAAGGTGTTACATCGACTTGACCGATGTCGCCATCGAGCACCTGGAACCGTCGCCGACCCAGACGCTGTGCCCGTACAAGGGAGTGACGTGGGGCTACTGGTGGGTGCGCGCCGTCGGCACCGTCCATCCCGACCTCGCCTGGACGTACCACTACCCGCTGCCCGCGGTGGCCCGGATCGCCGGCCTGGTGGCCTTCTACGACGAGAAGGTCGACGTCGTCGTCGACGGTGTGCGGCAACCGCGCCCGCGGACCCACTTCGGCTGAGAATCTCACCCGCGCGACGCGCGTGGCCCGCGCTGTGACATTTGCCTCCAAATCGCGGCCACAACGGCGAATTTCCCGATTTTCGGTTCCGGGTGTACGGGTGCCCCGAAAAGTTAGCGACGACACGGGAATTCCTGTGAGTAGCCGCATGCCGCGTTTGCCATGCCGCGAATTCCGGCCAATCGCAAGGCCACTTGCCGGGGCGCTCGGGTGATGTGGGTTACAGGGCGCGAATTTGCTTTATTTTCTCGGGAAATTCAGCCGGTAGGATCTGGAAAAAGCAGTCACCTTGCAGGTGCTGGGACACGGGTAAATCCACGCCGCCGGTCTCGCAAAGGTTGTCTCGACCACTGTCGCGCGTGGACGTACGACGAACACAGCAAAGGCGGTGTCAGCATGAAAGACGGGAACGACCGGACGATCGCGCGGAACGGTCAGGTCATCGAACTCGGTGAGGAGCCGGGATCCCCGATCGTCGTCAAGATCGGCGTGAACAACGGTCCCATCGGCGGCATCGCCGCCACCCCCGACGGCTCACGACTGCTCGTGACCAACTACGGCGACGACAGCGTGTCCGTCGTCGACGCCGCCACGTGCCGCGTCACCGGAACCTTCGCCGGGATGAGCGAGGCGTCGGCGATCGCCGCGGCCGGCCCCGACGCCGGGCGCGCCTACGTGCGCACCGCGACCACGGCCTACGACGCGATCGCGATCATCGACCTGGCGACCCACACCGTCGTCGCATCCCACCGACTGGCGCACAGCGTGAGCGACCTGGTGGTGAGCCCCGACGGCGCGCGCGTCTACGCCGGGCGCACCGGCGCCGGTGTGGCGGACGTCGCCGTGTTGGACACGACGACGGGCGCGGTGGAGACGGTCGATCTCACCGCCGCGGTCCACACCGTGGGCGCCGCTGACGCGTGGGCACCCACCGTGGATCGCCTGCGGCTCAGCCCCGACGGCGTTCACCTCTACGTCGCCGCCGGTGGACGGCTCGTCGTGGTCGAGACGGGCGCCCGTTCCGGCGACGGTGCGCGCACCGTCGACACCCTCGACATCGGCCTGCCGATCCGCGACGTCGCGCTCAGCCCCGACGGGACGCTGGCCTACGTCCTGAGCAGCGCGCCCGAACTCGGTGCCGTGATCGACGTCGTCGACACCCGCACCCGCAGGATCACCGGCACGCGCAAACTCGGCGAGATCACCGGCGTCGTGACCGGGCTGACGCTCAGCGGCGACGGCGACCGTGCCTATCTGGTCAGCGACGAGGGCATCACGGTGCTGTGCACCCTGACGCAGGACGTCCTCGGCAGCGTCGGCGTGGCAGACCAACCCTCCTGTGTGGTGGAGAGCCCGGACGGCACCTACCTTTACATCGCCGAGTACTCCGGCGCGATCACCGTCGCGCCGGTCGCCTCGATCGTGGCGCCGGGGATCGAGTGCCCCGGGCGGGCCAGCGGATCCGCCGAGTGGGTCGTGCCCGAGCTGGTCGAGGACGCGCCCGCCCTGGTCTGACGCGCCTCGAGGCGGTGCTCCCGCCACCCGTTTTCTCCCTGGGTGCGCGCGGCGATAGCATTCGGCGCACCGAACACGAGGGGCGAAGGCGGCACAGCGATGGACAGCACGATGCAGGACTTCCCGCTGACGATCACCGCGATCATGCGACACGGCTGCGGCGTCCACGGAGCCCGCACGGTCACCACGGCCACCGGGAGCGGCGGCTACCGGCACACCACCTACGACGAGCTGGGTCGGCAGGCGGCCCGGCTGGCCAACGCGCTGCGTCACCTGGGCGTCGCGGGGGATCAGCGGGTGGCCACGTTCATGTGGAACAACGCCGAACACCTGGCGACCTACCTGGCGGTGCCGTCGATGGGCGCCGTGCTGCACACCCTCAACATCCGGCTCTTTCCCGAACAGATCGCCTACATCGCCAACGAGGCCGACGACCGCGTCGTGCTCGTCGACCTCTCACTGGCCGGGCAACTCGCCCCGGTGCTGCCCGAGCTCGAGTCGGTGCACACGGTGATCGCGGTCGGGGACGGGGACACCGCCGCGCTGGAGCGCTCGGGCAAGACCGTGCTGCGCTACGCCGATGTCGTGGCCGCCGAGTCCGCCGAATTCGACTGGCCGGACATCGACGAGCGCTCCGCGGCCGCGATGTGCTACACCAGCGGCACCACCGGCAACCCCAAAGGCGTGGTCTACAGCCACCGTTCCAGCTTCCTGCACTCCATCACGACCTGCACCGCCAACGGCATCGGCGTCGGGACCGACGACACGGTGCTGCCCATCGTGCCGATGTTTCACGCCAACGCATGGGGGCTGCCGTACGCTGCGCTGATGGCCGGCGCCGACATCGTGCTGCCCGACCGCCACCTCGACGCCCGGTCGGTGCTCGACATGATCGAGAAGCTGCGGCCCACCGTGGCGGGCGCGGTGCCGACCATCTGGAACGACATCCTGCATCGCCTCGAGGAGGAGCCCGACCACGACCTGTCGTCGCTGCGGCTGGTGGCCTGCGGCGGCTCGGCCGTGCCGGTGTCGCTGATGCGGACCTTCGAGGAGAAGCACCGCGTCGAGATCCGGCAGATGTGGGGGATGACGGAGACGTCCCCGATGGCCACCACGGCCTGGCCGCCGCCCGGTACCCCGCCGGAGCGGCGGTGGGAGTACCGCGCGACCCAGGGGCAGCCGGTGTGCGGGGTGGAGATGCGCATCGTCGACGACGAGGGCCGGCCGCTGCCCAACGACGGCGCGGCCGTGGGCGAGGTGGAGGTCCGCGGGCCGTGGATCGCCGGCTCCTACTACCTGGGGCGCGACGAGTCCAAGTTCGACTCGGGCTGGCTGCGCACCGGCGACGTCGGCCGCATGGACGAGCGCAGCTTCCTCACCCTGACCGACCGGGCCAAGGACGTCATCAAGTCCGGCGGCGAGTGGATCTCCTCGGTGGAGTTGGAGAACTGCCTGATCGGGCATCCGCACGTGGTCGAGGCCGCGGTCGTCGGCGTTCCGGACGAGCGCTGGCAGGAACGGCCGCTGGCGGTGGTCGTGACCAAACCGGGGGAGCCGGTCGGCGCCGAGCAGCTGCGAGAGTACTTGGCCGACAAGGTCGTTCGCTGGTGGCTGCCGGAGCGGTGGACGTTCGTCGACGAGATCCCGCGGACCAGCGTCGGCAAGTACGACAAGAAGGCCATCCGGTCGCGCTACGCCGAGCACGGCTATTGGGTGATCGAAGCGCGCGACTGATCGCGCTCGGCGCGGCGCGGTTACTGTCGAAAGCATGTGTCGACTCTTCGGCCTGCACGCCGGGACGGACGTGTGCACCGCCACTTTCTGGCTGCTGGACGCCCCCGACAACCTCTGTCGGCAGAGCCGCAAAAACCCCGACGGCACCGGCCTGGGCGTCTTCGACCAGCACGGCCGCCCGGAGCTGCGCAAGCAGCCGATGGCGGCCTGGGAGGACGCCGCCTTCGCCACCGAGGCGCACGAGATGACCGGCACCACCTTCCTCGCCCACGTCCGCTACGCCACGACCGGCGCGCACGACGTGCACAACACCCACCCGTTCCTGCAGGACGGCCGGCTCTTCGCCCACAACGGCGTGGTCGAGGGGCTCGACGCCGTCGACGAACGGCTGCGCGAGGCCGGCACCGACGACCTGGTGCTCGGCCAGACCGATTCCGAGCGGGTCTTCGCCCTGATCACCGCCCGCGTCCGCGACCACGACGGCGACGTGACCGCGGGCCTGCTCGACGCGATGGGCTGGCTCGCGGACAGCGTGCCGCTCTATGCCGTCAACGTGCTGCTGAGCACCGCCACCGAGATGTGGGCGCTGCGCTATCCCGAAACCCACACGCTCTACGTCCTGGACCGCCGCCACGACCACGCCGACCGGGATTTCCACCTGCGCACCAACCGGATCCGCGCGTACTCGCGGCACCTGTACGCCCGGTCGTCGGTGGTGTTCGCCAGCGAACGGATGGACGACGACCCACGCTGGCGGCTGATGGAGCCGGGCGAACTGATCCACGTCGACGCCGGGCTGCACATCGACCGCAGCGTGGCGCTGCCCGGCCCGCCCCGCCACCAGCTCGCCAAGTCCGACCTGGACGAGCCGGCGCAGCAGGCGCAGCACGCGCCGGCGTGAACCCGGCCGTCTGGCAGAGTGCATGGGCGTGGCACCCCGACGAGCGCTCGTACTGGCCGGTGGAGGAATAGCGGGAATCGCCTGGGCGACCGGCGTTCTGCGCGGCATCGCCGACGAGTCGCCCCCCGCGGCGCGGCTGCTGCTGGACTCCGACGTGCTGGTCGGGACCTCGGCCGGCGCGGCGGTCGCCGCGCAGCTCGGCAGCGGCAGCACGCTCGAGGCGCTCTACGGCCGGCAGGTGGGCGAGTCGTCGGCCGAGATCGACTCCGGGGTCGACGTCGACGACATCACCGCACTGTTCCTGGCCGCCCTGCGCGAGCCCTACGACGACTCGCAGGACCTGACCCGGCAGCGCATGCAGAGGATCGGCGCGGTGGCCCTGGCCAGCAGGACCGTCGCCGAGGCGGTCCGGCGCCGGGTGATCGCCGAACGCCTGCCCTCGCACGAGTGGCCCGGCCGCGCGCTGCGGATCACCGCCGTCGACACCGCCGCCGGCGAACTCGTCGTCTTCGACCGCGACTCCGGCGTGGGCCTCGTCGACGCGGTGGCGGCCAGTTGCGCGGTGCCGGGGGCGTGGCCGCCGGTGACCATCGCGGGCCGGCGCTACATGGACGGCGGGGTGGCCAGCTCGGTGAACCTCGCGGTGGCCGACGACTGCGACGAGGCGGTGGTCCTGGTGCCCAGCGAGGTGAACACGCCGTCGCCGTTCGGTCCCGGCCCCGCCGCCGAGGTGGAGGCGTTCGGCGGCGCCGCGTTCGCCGTCTTCGCCGACGCGAGCTCGCTGACGGCCTTCGGGCCCAATCCGCTCGACCCGCGGTGCCGCGTGGCCTCCGCGGTCGCCGGGCGCGAGCAGGGACGCCGGGAAGCGGGCGCGGTCGCGCGATTCCTGGGTCTGTGACCCGGCCGGGTCAGGCCTCGATCGCGGGCGGCGTGGTTGCGCCGGAGCCCGCCTCGAAGGCGTCCAGCGCCCGGTCGGCCACCGCGCGGCCGGCGGCGATCACCTCCACCGCGCGATGGAACTCCAGGCTGCGGCAGGTCGAGCGCGGAACCTCGATCAACAGGTCCGGCGGGTAGGCCGCCAGGCTGTGGCGCGCCAGCGCCGACTGGGCGATATCGATCGTGCGGTTCATCACCTCGAAGCTGCTCAGCCGGGGAACGTCCGCGTCGCCGTCGGCGGGTTCGGCGGCCTCGTGCGGCTCGGTGTCGGGATCCGCGTCGGGCCGATCGACGTCGGCGGGCCCGGCGCCCAACCTGCCCAGCACCGCCCGCGCCGTCGGCCGGTCGAGCAGCGAGCGGGTGGCGGCGGTGTCGAGCAGCGCCGAGGTGCTGCGCACCATGCGGTTCAACCACTCGGCGGTGGCGCCCGGCTCGGCGGCGCGGCTGGCGATCACCTCGCTGCCGCTGAGGTTCACCGCGACGGTCAGCTCGGCGTTGACCGCCGAGAGCGGGGCTATCGGCAACGGGTCGAGGATGCCGCCGTCGGCCAGCAGCCGTCCGTCGACCTCGTAGGGGGCGATCAACCCGGGAATCGCGATGGACGCCCGGATCGCCTCGTCGAGGGGGCCGCGCTGGAACCACACCGACTTCCCGGCCAGCAGATCGGTCGCGACCGCGGTGTAGGGGATGGCCAGTTCCTCGATGGCGAGCGGGCCCAGGATATCGCGCACCGCGTCCAGGATCTTGCCGGCCCGCATCACCCCCGCGGCGCTGATGGAGGGGTCCAGCAGCCGCAGGATGGTGCGCTGGGTCAACGACTTCGCCCAGTCGGCGAACTCGTCGAGGCGTCCGGCCGCCTGCAGGCCGCCGACCAGCGCACCCATCGACGAGCCGGCGATCCCGACGACGTCATAGCCGCGCGCCTGCAGCGCCTCGATCACCCCGATGTGGGCGTAGCCGCGGGCGCCGCCGCTGCCGAGGGAGAGCGCCACCCGCGTCGATGCCGATCGACGGGCAACCGCCGCGTCAGGTTCGCCGGGCATCCACTCATTCTGCGCGGCGGAGCGGTCCCCGGCTGCCCGGGCGGCACTTTTGTGCACCGTGATCTCAACAGCGCTGCGGCAGCGGCGCTATCCACATTCGTCGTTGGCGGCCGCCCGCGCGGCGACGATCACCGCTGCCTGCCGGGCCAGGCTCAGCCGCGCCCACGGGGTATCCCAGCTGCCCGGGGTTCCCGACGGCGACGCCTGGACCATCGCCAGATACGGCTCGACCAACGATGCGCCGGAGCCGGGCTGGGCATCCATCCACACCTTCGCGGCGTGACAGGCCTGGAAGTACTGCTCCTCGGTGGAATCGGCGGGGACGTCCACCCGGGTCGTCACGCCGGCGGGGGACAGGCCGATCGGGGCGGGCGGCGCCGGACCCCGGACACCGGCGCTGCCCGACGGCCCTGCCGGCGCCGACGTGGTCCCGCCACCGCCCGAGCCGCGCGAGCAACCGGCGAGCGCCGGCGAACATGCCAGCACGCCGGCAGCGAGGACGACGGCGCCCCACCGCGGGACCCGATGACTGCGCCGGCGCACTCTGCCAATCTATGCAACACTGGCTGCCGTGATGGAGCACTCCGGAATTTGCAGGTGTTGTCGGCGTTAGCACCCCGCCGCTCGCCCCGTCCGTTTTCCGTCTCTGGAGTTCCTCGATGTCCCTGCCCGTCACCCGTCATGCGGCCCTGCGCGCACGCGGCATCTCGTCCCCGTCCTCGGGGCCCACGCGGCTGCGGGTGCCCGACCTGCTCCACGCCACCGACCGGGCCGCCGACGACGTGCTCAGCGGACGTTGCGACCACCTGCTGCCCACCGGCGGCATCCCGGAGTCGCGGCGCTGGTTCACCCGCATCCACGGCGACGACGAACTCGACGTCTGGCTGATCGGCTGGGTGCCGGGCCACGCCACCGAACTGCACGACCACGGCGGGTCGCTGGGGGCGCTGACCGTGTTGTCCGGTGCGCTCGACGAATTCCGTTGGGACGGCGAGCGATTGCGGCGCCGTCGGCTCGAGGCCGGGGATCAGGCCGGGTTTCCGCTGGGCTGGGTGCACGACGTGGTGTGGGCGGGCGGGGGCGACGGCGGTGTGCGTCCGGCGCTGAGCGTGCACGCCTACTCGCCGCCGCTGACCGCGATGTCGTACTACGAGGTCACCGACGCCGACACGTTGCGCCGCAACCGCACCGAACTGACCGGCCACCCAAAGGGGCCGTGATGAGCCGCATCGACGTCGTCCTTCGATCCGCCCGGCGCCGCTACCGCCGGCTTCCCGCCGCCGAGGTGCCCGAGGCGCTGCGCCGCGGGGCGGTGCTCGTCGACATCCGGCCGCAGGCGCAGCGCTCCGACGAAGGTGAGCTGCCCGGGGCGCTGGTCGTCGAACGCAACGTGCTGGAATGGCGCTGCGATCCGACCAGCGAGGCCAGGCTGCCCGAGGCCGTCGGCGACGATGTCGAATGGGTGATCGTGTGCTCGCAGGGTTACACCTCGAGCCTGGCGGCGGCCACGCTGCTGGACATCGGTCTGCACCGGGCCACCGATGTCGTCGGCGGCTATCACGCGCTGGCCGACGCCGGGGTGCTCGACCGGCTGCCCGGATCCCGTTAGTCGCCGGAGTGCAGCAGCGGCCGCAGTCGCTCGGTCTTGGCCGCTGTCCAGCCGGGTGGCGACAGGACGGCGGCCCAGCCGTTGGCGACGTCGGCGACGTAGCGATGGCCATGGCCGTCGGGCACGTCCAGGGCGACCGCCATGTCGGCGGTGACCTGCAGGAACGTCACCACCGGGATCCAGCGCGTCTGCGGCAGCACGTCGTAGCCCCGTTTTTCCTTCAGCCAGTCCGGTTCCTTGAACAGCAGGCTGGGCGTCCACCAGGCGATCGGGTCCGACGCGTGCTGCAGATAGACCACCCGCGGGACGTCCCAGGCGGCGTCCGGACGCGCGAAATTGCTTGGGCGGGCGACGAACCGGACGTTCTTGCCGTCGTGGTAGATCGGCAGCCACTCCGGTGAGCCGGGATCGCGGGTGGCGGTCAGGTCCGTCCAGATGGTGTTGTTGAACGTCGGGCCGCTGAACAGCGCCCCGTCGGTGCGTGCCAGGACGTTGTTGAGGCTCATGAACGGCGCCTCGGCGCCGAAGGACCCCAGGCTCTCGCCGAACACCACGAGCTTGGGGCGATGCCCCTCGGGCATCAGCCGGATCAGCCTGTCGACGGCCTCGAAGAGCGCCTGGCCGGCGTGGCGGGCGTTCTCCTTGTCCACCAGGAACGACAGCCAGCTGGGCAGGAACGAGTACTGCATGCTCACGACCGCGGTGTTGCCGTTGTACATGTACTCCAGCGCCGAGGCTTCGGCCTCATTGATCCAGCCGGTGCCGGTGGTGGTCCCCACCGCGACGACGGCGCGCTGCAGCCCGCCGGTGCGCTGCAGCTCCTGGGCCGCCAGCTCGGCGGTCGCGGTGATGCCGTCCGTGGTGGCGTCCAGGCCGGCGTAGGCGCGGATCGGCTCGGTGGCCGGGGCCCCGTTGAACTCGGTGAGCTGCTCGACGGTCGGGCCGCCCTCGACGAAGATGCGGCCCTCCCGGCCCAGCGACTCCCACGACACCAGCGATCCCGGGCCACCGGAGCGCAGCGGCGTTCTCGGGGGCGCGGTGGCGGGGTTCATCTCGTCGTTGGCCGAGGCGAAGGTGTGGTTCATTGTGCGCATCGCGGACTTGAGTACGACGCCGTTGAGCACGGTGATCGTGAGGACCGCGAGCGTGACCACCACGATGGTCGCCGAGAGCCGAAACGGCGCCACCCGGTCGACCCGCCTGACCAGGAAGCTGACCAGCCAGCGGATGGCCTGCCCGATCTCGACCAGCGTGAACAGCACCACCAGCGACAGTCCGGCGGCCACCGGGTAGTCGTACCAGCGCAGGTGCGGCACGCCCATCAGGTCGCGCACGTCGTCCTGCCAGACGTGGAAGCGGATCGCCATGATCACCATGCCGACCGCCCCGATCGGGATCAGCACCATCCAGGCCCAGCGCGGCGCCGGCGGGCTGGAATTCCGGTCGCTCATGTAGCGGACCAGCCAGACCGCGAAGACGCCGAGCCCGTAGCCGATAGCTCCGGAGATCCCGCTGACCAGTCCCTGGAACAGCGCGGTGCGCGGCAGCAGCGACGGCGTCATCGAGCACCACACGAAGACCAGCCCGACGGCGGTGCCGGTGAAGGTGTAGTGGCGCAGCCACCACTGCCGGCGGCCGAGCACCGACTCCCGTGGTGTGGCTGTTGCGGTTCCGGCTTCCGCACTGTCGGCCGCCGGTTGGTGGCCGACGGTGCTGGTCGCGGAAGCCGCTTGGTCCATCGAAAGCCCTACCGGTGGCGGAAGTTCGGAGGGCGTTTCTCGATGAAGGCGGCCATGCCCTCGGACTGGTCCTCGGTGGCGAAGGTCGAGTGGAACAGCCGGCGCTCGTAGAGCAGGCCCTCGGACAGGGTGGTTTCGAACGAGCGGTTCACGGCCTCCTTGGCCATCCGGGTCGCCGAGCGCGACATCTGCGAGATCGTGGTGGCCACGGCCCTGGCCTCGGTCAGCAGGTCGTCGGCCGGTACCACGCGCGAGACCAGGCCGCTGCGTTCGGCTTCCGCGGCGTCGATGGTGCGCCCGGTCAGGATCAGGTCCATCGCCTTGGCCTTGCCGATGGCGCGGGTGAGCCGTTGGGAGCCGCCCATGCCGGGCAGCACGCCGAGTTTGATCTCCGGCTGGCCGAATTTCGCCGTGTCGGCGGCGATCAGCAGGTCGCACATCATGGCGAGCTCGCAGCCGCCGCCGAGGGCATGACCCGCCACCGCGGCGATCGTCGGGGTGCGGACGGCCGCCAATTTCGCCCAGGGGGCGAAGAAGTCGGCGCCGAAGGCATCCGCGTACGTCAGCGCGGCCATCTCCTTGATGTCGGCACCGGCGGCGAATGCCTTCGCCGATCCGGTGATGATGATCGCCCCGATGCCGGGATCTTCGTCGAATTCCGTCGCTGCGCGGGTGACTTCGTTCATCACCCGACTGTTGAGAGCGTTGAGCGCCTGCGGCCGGTTCAGCGTGATGACGCCGACCCGCTCGTCGCGCTCGACGAGGATGGTCTCGTATTCCGTGTCTGTCACCGAATCCGCCTTTCTCAGAAGCTCAAGTCGTCGTCGACCGGCGCGAAATACGCGTCGACGTCGGCCGCGCTCACCGCGGCCAGCGTCGCCGGCGACCACTTCGGGTTGCGGTCCTTGTCGATCAGCTGCGCCCGGATGCCCTCCACCAGGTCGTGCGATCGCAGCGACGCACTCGACACCCGATAGTCTTGCACCAGAACATCTTCCAGCGTCCCCAGCTTCTCGGCCCGGCGCACCGCGGCCAGCGTCACCGACACCGCGATGGGGGAGCGGGTGGCGATCAGGTCGGCGGCCTCCTGCGCGGCGGGTGCGCCGTGTCCGCGCAACGCGGCCAGGATGTCCTCGGCGCTGTCGGCGGCATAGCATTCGGCGATCCAGTCCCGTTGTGCGGCAAGCTCACTCGGTGGTGGTTCGACGGCGTGGCGGGCCAGCGCGGCGTCGGGCCCGTCGGCGACGACCGCGCGGGTGAAGGCCTCGAGGTCGCCGTGCGGGACGTAGTGGTCGGCGAATCCCATCGCGATGGCGTCGGCGCCGGAGAACGGCGCACCGGTCAGGGCGGCGTGCAGACCCAGCGCACCCGGCGCGCGGGACAGCAGGAAGACCCCGCCCACGTCGGGGATGAACCCGATGCCGACCTCGGGCATCGCGACTTTCGACGTGTCGGTCACCACCCGGGTGTTCGCGTGCGCGCTGACGCCGACCCCACCGCCCATCACGATGCCGTCCATCAACGAGACGTACGGCTTGGCGAACCGGCCGATCTGGGCGTTGAGCAGATACTCCTCACGCCAGAACCGCCGCGCCTCCACCCCGTCCTTGCGGGCGCTGTGGTAGACCGCGACGACGTCGCCGCCGGCGCACAGACCGCGTTCCCCCGCCCCGGCGAGCACCACCGCGCGGACTGCGTCGTCACCGGCCCAGTCGGTGAGCACCGCCCGCAGCGCGTCGACCATCGGCTGGTTCAGCGAGTTGATCGCCTTGGGGCGGTTGAGCGTGATCAAGCCGACGTCCCCCTCGACGCGGGTCAGAACCTCGTCGGATCCCTCTGTCACGCCCTGGCCTCCTCTTGTTCGCGATCCGTTCGCATTCTGCGCGGCCGCCTCGAAGCCGAACCCGGCCTCGACGAGAAATCTAGATCGTTCCGAGGTCGGCAATGCCTGCGGGTAAGGTTTATGTTTAAGCCGACGACCACATCCGAGGCAGGAAACACTCGTTAGACGCCGGCTCTGTCGGGAACTCCGGTCGGGCCATCGATCGTTGAGTGTGTGTTCGCACATATCTCGAAGCCACAGCCATGAGAGAGGATCCGACGGTGCGGGAGACTAGCAACCCGGTATTTCGTTCGCTGCCCAAGCAGAGCGGCGGATACGCGCGCTTCGGCACGGGCGCGTCGCAGGTGCAGCAGGGCTACTACCAGGCCGATGCTTATCGGGCCCCCTACCAGGAGGCCAAAGCCACCCGTCCGGTGACCATCGACGACGTCGTCACCAAGACCGGCATCACGCTGGCCGTGCTGTCGGCCGCCGCGGTCGTCTCCTACTTCCTGGTGGCCGGGAATGCCGCGCTGGCGATGCCGCTGACCATGATCGGTGCGCTCGGCGGACTGGGACTGGTGCTGGTCGCCACCTTCGGGCGCAAGCAGGACAGCCCGGCGATCGTGCTCAGCTACGCCGTCCTGGAGGGGCTGTTCCTGGGCGCCATCTCGTTCGTGTTCGCGAACTTCCAGGTGTCCTCGGCCAGCGCCGGCGCCCTGATCGGCGAGGCGGTGCTGGGTACCTTCGGGGTGTTCTTCGGGATGCTCGTGGTCTACAAGACCGGGGCCATCCGGGTCACGCCCAAGTTCACCCGCATGGTCGTCGCCGCCCTGTTCGGTGTGCTGGTCCTGATGCTCGGCAATTTCGTGTTGGCGATGTTCGGCGTCGGCGGCGGCACGGGCATGGGCCTGCGCAGCGGCGGGCCGCTGGCGATCATCTTCTCGCTGGTGTGTATCGGCATCGCGGCCTTCAGCTTCCTCATCGACTTCGACGCCGCCGACCAGATGGTCCGCGCCGGCGCGCCGGAGAAGGCGGCCTGGGGCATCGCGCTGGGGCTGACGGTGACCCTGGTCTGGCTGTACATCGAGATTCTGCGCCTGCTCAGTTACCTGCAGAACGACTAGTTCCTTCACCAAAAAACGGCACGCCGACCGGCGTGCCGTTTTTTTGGTGCTCGCCGGTTCAGCTCAGCCGCTCGATGATCATCGCCATGCCCTGGCCGCCGCCCACGCACATGGTTTCCAGGCCGAACGTCTTGTCGTGGGTCTGCAGGTTGTTGAGCAGCGTGGTGGCGATGCGCGCGCCGGTCATGCCGAAGGGGTGGCCCAGCGCGATGGCCCCGCCCGACACGTTCAGCTTGTCCTCGTCCATGCCCAGCTCGCGCGCCGAGCCCAGCACCTGCACCGCGAACGCTTCGTTGATCTCGTACAGGTCGATGTCGCCGATCGACATCCGGGCGCGCTCCAGGGCCTGCTTGCACGCCTCGATCGGGCCCAGGCCCATGATCTCCGGCGACAGCCCGCTGACCCCGGTGGACACGATGCGCGCCAGCGGTGTGAGGCCGAGTTCCTTGGCCTTGGTGTCGCTGGTGATGACCAGCGCGGCGGCGCCGTCGTTCAGCGGGCAGGCATTGCCCGCCGTCACCGTGCCGTTGGGCCGAAACACCGGCTTGAGCTCGCTGACCTTCTCGTAGGTGGTGCCGGCCCGCGGGCCGTCGTCGGTGCTGACAGTGCTTCCGTCCGGCAGGGTCACCGGGCAGATCTCGCGCTCGAAGAAGCCGCTCTTGATGGCCTCCTCGGCCCGGTTCTGGCTGCGCACCCCCCAGCGGTCCTGCTCCTCGCGGCTGATCCCGGTCAGCAGCGCCACGTTCTCGGCGGTCTGGCCCATCGCGATGTAGACGTCGGGCAGGTTGCCGTCGGCGCGGGGGTCGTGCCACTCGTCGGCGCCAGCCGCGGCGGCCGCCGAGCGCTCCTGGGCCGCGTCGAACAGCGGATTCTTGGTGTCGGGCCACGAGTCGGAGTTGCCCTTACCGAAGCGGGAGACCGTTTCCACGCCCGCGGAGATGAACGCGTCGCCCTCCCCGGCCTTGATCGCGTGGAACGCCATCCGCGTGGTCTGCAACGACGACGAGCAGTACCGGTTGACCGTGGTGCCCGGCAGGAAGTCGTAGCCCAGCTCGACGGCGACGACGCGCGCCATGTTGAACCCGGATTCGCCGCCGGGCAGGCCGCAGCCCAGCATCAGGTCGTCGATCTGGTGCGGGTTGAGCGCGGGAACCTTGTCGAGCGCGGCGCGCACCATCTGGGCGGCCAGGTCGTCGGGCCGCATGCTGACCAGTGACCCCTTCATGGCGCGGCCGATCGGCGAGCGAGCGGTGGACACGATGACAGCTTCAGGCATGACGATTTCCTTCGAATCCGATGGGGCGTGCGCGCTTCAAGAGCCGGTCGTGCGCCCACCGCCTACGGGCCCGGACGCGACCACCCCAAATCTAATCGCTGCCCACCGGCTGGTACGACGACGGGGCTGATGACCCCGCTTCCGGACGCCGCCACAGCCGCGACACCACGGGGATGCCGGACTGCGCCGGCGACGCCGGGATGGCCGGCGCAGGGGCTTCGTCCCTCCCGCTGAGCACATCGACGAGCGCCAGCAACAGCGCGTCGGCCGCCAGCGCGTAGGCGGCGGGGGAGGGGTGGTAGCCGTCGGCGGAGAACATCGCCTCGGGCGTGGCCCGGAACTGCGGCGCCAGCAGATGGGCCAGGGGCACCGGGACCCCGCCCGCGGCCCGCACCGAGGCGGCCTGGGCGCGGGCCAGCTGCGAGGTGCGCGCGTGTGCCAGCGAGCGCAGCGGCTGCGGGATGGCGCTGATCACGCCGAGGTCCGGGCAGGTGCCGACGACCACCACCGCGCCGTGGGTGCGCAACCTGCGGACCGTCAGGGCCAACCGTTGCGCCGACGGGCCGACGCCGTTGAGGGCGGTCACGTCGTTGGCGCCCAGCATCATCACCGCCGCGTCCGGCGGGGGGCCGGCGACGAACATCGCGTCGACCTGCCCGCACACCCCCTTCGACGTCGCGCCGACGATGGCCTTGGTGCTCAGCCGGATGCGGCTTCCAGTGCGTTCGGCGAGCCCGCGGGCAATGAGCACGCCCGGCACTTCCTCGGCGCTCGTGCAGCCGTACCCGGTTGCCGTCGAGTCGCCGAAGATCATCACATGCAGGTCGGAGTGAATGCCGCGATACCATCGCTCGACCGGACCGCCGCCGGGCGCGTAGACGCCGTCGGCCCGCGGCGGGATGTCCCACGACTTCGGGATCACGGTGCGCGCGTGCGTCGCCTGGCCGAGCAGCAGGTTGCGAGCGCCCAGGTACGCGGTACCCGTCGAGGCGAGAGCCCCTGCTGTGGCCAGGGCGATCGTCGAACGACGCGGCACCCGGATGGTCACGGTGATCAGTTTAGACCGGCTCGGGGGTTTGCGCGGGCGCCTTCTGAACAAACTGATCACGTTGTGAATCAGATGTGGTATCAACTTTGGCCGTTCAATCGCCTTCTGTGGCAACGCGTGTCAAGCTGACGCTCGACGGGTTAGCTGAATGGCGCGGCGGGAGCCGGTAACCAGACGCTTAGCTGCCGCGTCGCATGCCGTATCGGACTACAAAGACGTAGGAAGTGTTGAGCATGACCGCATTTCGCGACGAATACAGCTCGCCCCGACCCCCCGTCCGCACCCACGATGTCCTCAAGGCCCGCAGAGCCCGGGCCCGCCGATTCGCCATCAGCGACGGCGCACCGGTCGAGGTCCTCGAATCCGGGCCCAGCATCGCCGCGCGGGTGGCAGGCCTGGCCGCGCGGCTGACGATCCGGCCGGTGCTTGCCGTGGGCAGCCATGCCCCTCACGTGCCGTGGCCCTGGGGGCTGATCGACTTCGCGTCGCGGGTGCTGCTCCCGGTGACGGCCACCGTTCGCGAGACGATCAACCTGCGCAACGCCTCGGCGCAACTGGTGCGCGCGCCCGGGGTCCTGCCCGCGGACGGCACCCGCCGGGTCGTCGTCTACCTGCACGGCGGCGCGTTCTTGACCTGCGGGGCGAACTCGCACGGCAGGCTCGTCGAAGCGTTGTCCGAGTTCGCCGACGCGCCCGTCCTGGTGGTCAACTACCGCCTGCTGCCCAAACATTCGATCGGCATGGCCCTCGACGACTGCCACGACGGATACCGGTGGCTGCGTGAGCGCGGCTATGAGCCCGACCAGATCGTGCTGGCCGGCGACTCCGCCGGCGGCTACCTGGCGCTCGCGCTGGCGCAACGTCTGCAACGCGAAGAGGAAAGCGAGGTACCGGCCGCGCTGGTGGCGATCTCGCCGCTGCTGCAGCTGGCGAAGGAGTGCAAGCAGGCGCACCCCAACATCAGGAGCGACGCGATGTTCCCCCCGAAGGCGTTCGACGCCCTCGACGTCCTCGTCACCAGCTCGGCAGCCAAGAACACGGTGGACGGCAAACCCGAGGAGATCTACGAGCCGTTGGAGCACATCACCCCCGGGCTGCCGCGCACCCTGATCCACGTCTCGGGTTCCGAGGTGTTGCTGCACGACGCCCAGCTGGCCGCCGGCAGGCTGGCGGCGGCCGGGGTCCCGGCCGAACTGCGCGTCTGGCCCGGTCAGATCCACGACTTCCAGCTGGCCGCGCCGATGGTGCCGGAAGCGGTCCGCTCGCTGCGCCAGATCGGCGAGTACATCCGCGAGGCCACCGGCTAGGCGGCCCGACGTGCGCCTGAGACGATGAGCGGATGCGGATCGCGCAGCACATCAGTGACCTGATCGGTGGTACCCCGCTGGTGCGCCTGCACGCCGTCGTCCCCGCCGGTGCCGGCGTCGTGGCGGCAAAGGTCGAATACCTCAACCCCGGAGGCAGCTCCAAGGACCGGATCGCGGCCAAGATGATCGATGCCGCGGAGGCCGGCGGGCAGCTCAGACCGGGCGGGACCATCGTCGAACCGACGTCGGGCAACACCGGCGTCGGTCTCGCCATGGTCGCCCAGCGCCGCGGGTACCGGTGCGTCTTCGTGTGCCCCGACAAGGTCAGCGAGGACAAGCGCAACGTGCTACTCGCCTACGGCGCGGAGGTCGTCGTCTGCCCCACGGCGGTGCCGCCCGAGCATCCCGACAGCTACTACAGCGTCTCGGACCGGCTGACCCGAGAGATCGACGGGGCGTGGAAGCCCGACCAGTACGCCAACCCGGAGGGACCGGCCGGCCACTACGAGACGACCGGCCCGGAGATCTGGGCCGACACCGACGGCAGGGTCACCCACTTCGTCGCCGGGATCGGCACCGGCGGGACCATCACCGGCGCCGGCCGCTACCTCAAGGAGGTGTCCGGCGGGCGGGTGCGCATCGTCGGCGTCGACCCCGAGGGATCGGTGTACTCCGGCGGCAGTGGCCGGCCCTACCTGGTCGAGGGGGTCGGCGAAGACTTCTGGCCGGCGGCCTACGACCCGGGCGTGCCCGACGAGGTCATCGCGGTGTCCGACTCCGACTCGTTCGACATGACGCGGCGGCTGGCTCGCGAGGAGGCGCTGCTGGTCGGCGGCTCGTGCGGGATGGCGGTGGTGGCCGCGGTGGAGGTCGCCGAGCGGGCCGGACCCGACGCCCTCGTCGTCGTCTTGCTTCCCGACGGCGGCCGCGGCTACCTGTCGAAGATCTTCAACGACGCTTGGATGTCGTCGTACGGGTTCCTGCGCAGCCGCCTCGACGGCTCCACCGAGCAACCCACGGTAGGCGAGGTGCTGCGCGGAAAATCCGGTGCGCTGCCCGCCCTGGTGCACACCCATCCCTCCGAGACGGTGCGCGACGCCATCGGGATCCTGCGCGAATACGGCGTGTCACAGATGCCGGTGGTCGGCGCGGAGCCCCCGGTGCGGGTCGGCGAGGTCGCCGGCAGCGTCTCCGAACGCGAACTGCTCTCGGCCGTGTTCGAGGGTCGCGCCAGACTGGCCGACGCCGTATCGCAACACATGAGCCCGCCGCTGCGCATGATCGGCGCCGGCGAGTCGCTCGGTGGCCGGCGCAGCCCTGCGCGACTCGGACGCCCTCATGGTGGTGGAACAGGGCAAACCCGTCGGTGTCATCACACGGCAGGACCTGCTCGGCTTCCTCTCGGACGTGCCGCGGCGGCGCTAGGGGAGACCTCTTGGGCGGCCCCCGTCTCAGGTAATGTGGGTCGGCCCGGTTCGACCAACTCCGCAGCGGAAGGTTGCCCATGACCGATCAACCGCCACCCGGCGGCGCTTACCCGCCCCCGCCGTCGTCGCCCGGGCCCTCCGGCGGGCCTGAGCCGGAAGCCGGTAAGCACGAGGCGCCACCGCCGCCCCCACCGCCGGGCGGAGGCGCTTACCCGCCGCCCCCCGGCCCGTCCTCCCCGCCGCCGCCCCCGCCGCCCGGCGGGGGGGCTTACCCCCCGCCGCCCCCGCCCTCCGGCGGGTACGCGCCCCCGCCGCCCGGCCCGGCGATCCGCACCCTGCCGAAAAGCGACTACACGTCGTGGTTTTCCCGGGTGCTGGCGTTCGTCATCGACATCCTGCCCTACGTCATCTTGCACTCGATCGGCACCGGAATCCTGATGACCACCCAGCAGACGTCCTGCGTCACCGACATCACGTCGTACGCCGTCAACCAGGTGTGCGCCACCCAGAACTCACCCGTCGGGGTGCTGGCGCAGGCACTGACCTCGGCGGTGGGGTTGTTCTACCTGATCTGGAACTACGGCTACCGCCAGGGCACCACCGGTTCGACCCTGGGCAAGTCGGTGCTCAACTTCAAGGTGGTCAGCGAGGTCACGGGGCAGCCCATCGGGTTCGGGCGGTCCATCCTGCGTGTCTTCGCGCATTTCGTCGACGCGATCATCTGCTTCGTCGGCTTCCTGTTCCCGCTGTGGGACGCCAAGCGGCAGACGCTGGCCGACAAGATCATGTCGACGGTTTGTCTGCCGATCGGAGGTAGGTAGCCGCGCGGATGAAAGGAGAGCGCAGCACACCTCCCCGCGGGACGGCCGGACTGGCCACCCGGGCCATCCACGCCGGCTACCCGCCGGATCCCGCGACCGGGGCTGTGAACGCCCCGATCTATGCCAGCAGCACGTTCGCGCAGGACGGTGTGGGCGTCCTGCGCGGTGGGTTCGAGTACGCGCGCACCGGCAACCCGACCAGGGCCGCGCTGGAAGCCTCGCTGGCGACCGTCGAGGAGGGCGCGTTCGCGCGGGCGTTCAGCTCCGGGATGGCCGCCGCCGACTGCGCCCTGCGGGCGATGCTGAGACCGGGCGACCACCTGATCATCCCCACCGACGCCTACGGCGGCACCTTCCGCCTCATCGACAAGGTGTTCACCCAATGGGGTGTCGGCTACACGCCGGTGGCGCTGGCGGACCTGGACGCCGTCCGCGCCGCGATCACCCCGCAGACGCGGCTGATCTGGGTCGAAACACCGACCAACCCGTTGCTGTCGATCGCCGACATCGCCGCCATCGCGGGTCTCGGGGCGGACCGCGGTGCGAGGGTGCTGGTCGACAACACGTTCGCCTCACCCGCGCTGCAGCAACCGCTGACGCTGGGCGCCGACGTCGTGCTGCACTCGTGCACCAAGTACATCGGCGGCCACTCCGACCTGGTGGGCGGCGCGCTGGTCACCGATGACGAGGAGTTGGACGCCGCCTTCGGTTTTCTGCAGAACGGGGCCGGCGCGGTACCGGGCCCGTTCGACGCCTACCTGGCGATGCGTGGCCTCAAGACGCTGGTGCTAAGGATGCAACGCCACGGCGAGAACGCCCTGGCCGTGGCGCAATTCCTCGCCGAGCACCCCGCGGTGACCACCGTGCTGTACCCGGGCCTGGCCGGCCACCCGGGGCACGAGGTCGCGGCGCGGCAGATGCGGGGCTTCGGCGGCATGGTCTCGGTGCGGATGCGGGGCGGGCGGCGCGCCGCCCAGGAACTGTGCGCCCGCACCGAGGTGTTCATCCTGGCCGAGTCCCTGGGTGGGGTGGAGTCGCTGATCGAGCATCCCAGCGCCATGACGCACGCGTCGACGGCCGGGTCGCAGCTGGAGGTTCCCGACGACCTGGTGCGGCTCTCGGTCGGCATCGAGGACGTGGCGGATCTGCTGGCCGATCTCGACCAGGCCCTGCGCTAACCCGCGCGCCAGCACTAGGCGTTAGGAGTGGTAGGGTTCCGCGCTGACGAGCGTGACCTCGACGGTGCTGCCGTTGGGAACAGTGTAGCTGCGGGTCTCGCCGACCTTGGCGTCGATCAGCGCGCCGCCCAGCGGCGAGTTCGGCGAGTACACCTCGAGCTTGCCGTCGTTGACGCCCTCCTGGC
>NZ_JBYCLG010000220.1:0-6691 GCF_057473785.1 Mycobacterium sp. TH-M103 | reverse complement strand
CGACGCCGCCAGCGCGGCGGCCTCGGCCCGGGGCCGGGTCACCGCAACCGCCCAACGCAAGATCGACACCGCGCTGCAGTTGATGGATCGCTACGTAGATATCCCTGATCTTCTTGCGCAGCTTGCTATTCCGATTCCCACGGTGACCACACCCCAGATGTTCATTCACCGGCTGACGCTGCAGGCGCGTTCGGATCGCAAGCGCATCGTGCTGCCCGAGGGCGACGACGACCGCATCCTCTCCTCGGCCGGGCGGCTGCTGCAGCGCGGTGTCGCCGACCTGACCCTGCTGGGCGACGAGGCCCAGATCCGGCACCGCTGCGCCGAACTGGGTGTGAACCTGGACGAGACGCGGGTCATCGATCCGCGCACCAGCGACCTGCGTCAACGATTCGCCGAGCAGTACGCCGAGTTGCGCAAGGCCAAGGGAATCACGGTGGAGCAGGCGCGCGAGATCATGCGCGACGCCACGTATTTCGGTACCATGATGGTATACAACGATATGGTCGATGGCATGGTTTCCGGCGCTGCGCACACCACGGCGCACACCGTCCGCCCGGCGCTGGAGGTGATCAAGACCGTTCCGGACGTCTCCGTCGTCTCCAGCGTCTTCTTCATGTGCCTGCCCGACCGGGTGCTGGCCTACGGCGACTGCGCGATCGTCCCCAACCCGACGCCCGAACAGCTGGCCGACATCGCGATCAGCTCGGCGCGCACCGCCGCGCGCTTCGGCGTCGAGCCGCGGGTGGCGATGCTGTCGTACTCCACCGGCGATTCGGGCGCTGGGGCGGACGTCGAAAAAGTCAGGGCAGCAACGCAGTTGGTGCGGTCCCGGGAACCCGAGTTGCCCGTCGAGGGGCCGATCCAGTACGACGCCGCGGTGGAACCCTCGGTGGCCGCGACCAAGCTGCGCGATTCGGCGGTGGCCGGCCGGGCGACAGTGCTGATCTTCCCGGACCTCAACACCGGCAACAACACCTACAAGGCGGTGCAGCGCAGCGCGGGGGCGATCGCGATCGGCCCCGTTCTGCAGGGGTTGCGCAAACCGGTCAACGACCTATCCCGGGGCGCGCTGATCGAGGACATTGTGAACACCGTCGCCATCACCGCGATCCAGGCGCAGGGTGCCCATGAGCGGTAACCGCCTCGTGCTGGTGATCAATTCCGGCTCCTCGTCGCTGAAATATCGTCTGCTCGACCCCGACTCGGGAGTGGCCCGCGCGTCGGGCCATGTGCAGCGGATCGGCGAGCCCTCCTCTGCGGTCCCCGACCACGACGCGGCCCTGCGCCGCGCTTTCGACACGCTGGCCTCCGACGGCATCGACCTGCGCGCGTGCGGGCTCTCGGCCGTCGGGCACCGGGTCGTGCACGGCGGCAACACGTTCTACCGACCTACGGTCCTCGACGACGCGGTGATCGCGCAACTGGATGAGCTGTCCCCGCTGGCGCCGCTGCACAACCCGCCCGCGATCCAGGGGATCGAGGTGGCCCGCCGGCTGTTGCCCGACGTCCCACACGTCGCGGTGTTCGACACCGCGTTCTTCCACGAGCTGCCGGCGGCCGCGGCGACCTACGCGATCGACCGCGAGCTGGCGCAGACCTGGGAGATCCGCCGCTACGGGTTCCATGGCACGTCGCACCACTTCGTCAGCGGGCGTGCCGCGCAGTTTCTGGGCCGGCCGGTCGGGGAGCTGAATCAGATTGTGCTGCATCTGGGTAACGGCGCGTCGGCGTCGGCGATCATGGGGGGCCGGCCCGTGGACACCTCGATGGGCCTGACCCCGCTGGAGGGCCTGGTGATGGGCACGCGCAGCGGCGACATCGATCCCGGCGTCTTCAGCTACCTGGCGCGAGCCGCGCAGCTGAGCGTCGAGGAGATCGAGTCGATGCTCAACCACAGGTCGGGGATGCTGGGCCTGGCCGGTGAACGTGACTTCCGCCGGATCGGGGAGATGATCGAATCCGGCGACGGCGCAGCCCGATTGGCCTACGATGTGTTCATCCATCGGTTGCGCAAGTACGTCGGCGCCTACCTGGCGGTGCTCGGGCACACCGACGTGGTCACCTTCACCGCGGGTATCGGCGAGAACGACGCCGCGGTGCGCCGCGACGCGCTGGCCGGTATGCGGGAACTGGGCATCGTGGTCGACGAGCGGCGCAACTCCGCCGCGAGCGACGGCCCGCGACTCGTCTCCGCCGACGACTCGCCGATCGCGGTGCTGGTGATCCCGACCGACGAGGAGCTGGCCATCGCGCACGACTGCCTGAGCGTCCTATAGGAAGCCCAGGGCGGTGCGGCCGGCCCCCACAGCGGGAGTGGGGTCGGTTCCCACGGTGCGCGAAAGCAATTCGAAGTACACGTCGCGAAAGTCGGTGGTGAACTTCAGGTCCCCGTGGTCGAGGTCCGTCAGGCTGGGTTCCGCGCCGTAAAAGCCGCCCCTGACCTGCGCGCCGGCAACGAACACGGGGCCGGCGGTGCCGTGGTCGGTGCCGTGGGAGGCGTTGGCGCGCACCCGGCGGCCGAACTCCGAGTAGGCCAGCACGACCACGTTGCGGTCGGCCATGTCCGAGAGGAAGCCGGTCACCGCCTCGTCGAGTGTCCGCAACAGGCGCTGCTGGGTGCCACGCTCGTCGGCGTGGGTGTCGAAACCGCCCAACTGCACCGTGTACACCCGCGTCGGGACGCGGGCCCGCACGGCGCCGGCCACCGTGTGCAGCTGCTCGGCGAGCGGGTTATGCCCGCGCCCGGCCGGTTTGACCGAAGCGAAGGACTTCTCGGCGGTGTGCGCGGCGCGATAGGCCCGGCACACGGCGGCCATCGCGGGGGTGTCACCGGGATCGTCGGCGCCCAGGGCCTCCATGACGGGGCCGAAGTCGCGCATGCCCGCGGCGTGGCCGGGGGAAAGCGCAGCCGCCGTGCGCTTTTCGCCGACAGCCAGCGGCGGCAGCACGGGGCCGATGTTGACCGCCCGCAGCGGGTCGTCACCGGTCGCGTCGAGCCAGCGGCCGATCCAGCCGGTCGCGACGGGCTCGGCCGGGGACGCGGTCTGCCAGATGTCCATGGACCGGAAGTGGCTGCGGTCGGGGTGCGGGTACCCCACACCGCGGACGATGGCAAGGCGGCGCCGGCGCCACAGCCCGGCCAGGCCCCGCAGAGCGGGGTTGAGCCCGAGTTGCCCGTCGAGGTGCAAGACGTCGCCGGGGTCGTACGCCAGTTCCGGGCGGGCATCGTGATAGGCGTTGTCCGCGTAGGGGATCAGGGTGTTGATGCCGTCGTTGCCGCCGTAGAGCGTGACGATCACCAGCACGCCGGAGTTCTCGGCCAGCGGCCGGTCGACGGCCGCGCGCATCAGGTCGGGCCACTCGACGGCCACCGCCCCCGACAGCAGGCCGGCCGCCCCGGCGCCCGCGCCGGCGATCAGGAACCTGCGGCGATTCATCCGGCTCATGACGTGAGGTACTCGGGGGTGTTGACGGCGGCCGCCACCAGCTGGGGCGGCCTTCGCGCCAGTGTCCGCAGGGCGCCGGCGCTGCGATCCGACCAGGTGCCGACGCCGATCAGGTAGCCGACCGCGTCGATGCGGTCGCCGGGGGCCGCGCTTTCGATGCCGGACAGGTCGCCGGTGTGCGCCATCCGCGCGGCCGCGCGCAGCCGCGCCGAGGCGGCGGCGGTGGACAGCCACGCCTCGCCGCGGGGCCACCCGCCGACGCTGGGCGGGTAGAACGGCCGCTGGCCCAGGGCCCGCAGCGTCGCGTCGGCCGTCTTCAATTCGCGTTCGTCGAGGGGAACGCGCAGGGCGCGCAGCACCCCGACCAGCCACTCGACCGGGGCATTGACCCTGACGGCCCGGCCGCCGGTCACGTCGGGGTCGGTGAGGATCGCCCGTGTCAGCGCACGCAGATCGCGCCGCGGCCCGTAGGCGGCGAGGAGCCGGTCGAGCGTCGGGGGCGTCGGCGGGTCGTCGGAGGCCATCTGCCGCCACAGCCGTCCGGCCACGTACCCGGCCGACTTCGGCTGGGCGAGCACGGCGTCGCAGAACCCGGCCGCGTCGAAGTCGCGGGTGACGCCGAACAACGTCTTGGCGCCCGAATCATGGCGTTTGGGCAGCATCGCGGCCCGGCCACCGGGGCCGATCACCCAGCCCGTCAGCGCCCGGGCGCCGGCGCGGACGTCGTCCTCGGTGTAGCCGTTGCCGTGCCCGAGGGCGAAGAGCTCCATGAACTCGCGGGCGAGGTTCTCGTTGGGGGCCCGGGCGGTGTTGGTCTGCCCGTCCAGCCAGCGCAACATCGCGGCATCGGTCAGCATCGTGAGGGCCAGGGTGCGGAAATCGCCCAGCGACAGGGTGCGCAGCTTCTGATTCTGCGCCGCCATCAGCGCTGCGACCCGCACCTTCTGCGCCGAGGTGGCAAAGTGGTTGTGCCACAAGAGGGTCAACTTCTCGTGCACGGGATGTGCCACGGTGACCATGCGGCGCAGCCACCACTGGGACAGGACGCGCTGTTGTTCGGACAACTGACGGTTGTACTGCTTGTGCGCCGCCCGGGTCGCCCGATTGCCCGGTGGGCGCGGCGCGGTCGGGGACGGCATAGGGGTGGCGAAGGCGCCCGGGTCGGCGTCGGGGTTGCCGGCCAGCATCGCGTCGACGCAGGACGGCCAATCGCCGTTCAGCGCGGCGTCGACCTCCGGACCGGTGACTCCGAAACCGGCCCGGCGCAGCGCGCGGGCCGTGGTGACCCACTGGCTGGACTGCCCCGGCATCACTCAACTGTGCGGCGGCTACCTATGTTTTCGCTGTGGAGAAGCGAAGTCGCGCGAGGCGGCGGAAAGGCCCCGGCCCCTAGAACGTGCTGGTTGGCCGCACGGTGTTGGCCATGTCGACCAGCGTGTAGCGGTGCCGCTGGGTCGGGGCGACGCGGGCCAGGTTGCGCAGCGCGGCCTCGACGCCCAGCCGCAGCCCGTGTTCGGTGAACGGGTAGCCCAGGATGTGGTTGGTGCTGGCCTCGTTGTCGGCCAGCCAGTCCAGCGCTCCGCCGAGCACCAGGGCGCGGATCTGCAGCACCCGCGGTTCGGTGGGGGGCAGCGCCTCGACCCGCCGGGCGGCGTCGCGGATCTCCTCCTCGGTGATCTCGCCCGTCGACCTGCCCGACATCAGGGTGACCGCGCTGGTCAGGCGTGCGGTGGTGAAGTGCCGCGAGGTCGCGGGCACCTCGTCGAGGGTGCGCACCGCGCCCGCTCGGTCGCCCTGGGCCGACAGGGCGCGGGCCCATCCGAACGCCGCCGAGATCACGCCGTCGTTGGTCTTCCACACCGTCTCGTAGAACTTGTGCTCATCGGTGTTGCCGGCGAGTTCGGCGGTCGCCGCCAGGGCCAGCTTGGGCGCCAGCTCGCCGGGAAAGGTGTCGAGCACCTCGGTGAAATGCTCGGTGGCGGCGTCGTAGTCGGCGGTGAGCAGTTCGGCCACGGCCCGGTACCACACCAGCCGCCACTGCCAGCCGACCCGTTCGGCCAGGTCGTCGAGCTTGCGGGTGGCCTTGGCCACGTCGCCGAGGTCAAGCAGCGCGCGGACCTCCATCAGCGGCAACTCGATCGATTCGGACAGTTCGACGTCGTCGGCGCTCAGCGACCCGTGGCGGGCCGCACGCAGCGAGTCCAGCGTCTGGACCGGCTGGGAGAGCACCGTCGCCTGCAGCACCGGGGCGGCGACGTCGGCGGGATTGACCAGCGGCACCGCCATCGCGGTCACGATCTCGCGGGCGGTCAGCCGCTCCGAGTGGACCTGGCCGTCCAGGTAGACGTCGGTGTGGGCGACGAGCAACTCGACCCCGAACGTCGAGCGGTTGGGGGAGAAGATCGTCGACAGCCCGGGCCGCGGCACCCCGCTCTCCCTGGACACCACCTCCCGCAGCACGCCCATCAGCTGCGCGGACATCTCCTCGGCGCTGACGAAGCGGCGCCGCGGGTCGGGGTCGGTGGCGCGGCGCAGCAGCCGGCCGAACGAGTCGTGGGTGGCCAGCACCGGGTCGTCGTCGGGCAGCCCGTCCACGTAGCGGCCGTTGCGGGTGCGCAGGTTCAGGGTGAGCGCCGCCAGCGTGCGCCCGACCGTGTAGATGTCGGTGGCCACCGTGGGGCCGGTCCGCACGATCTCCGGTGCCTGGAAGCCCGGGGTGCCGTAGAGGTAGCCGAACGAGTTGACCCGCGACACCGCCCCCAGGTCGATCAGCTTGAGCTGGTCCTCGGTGAGCATGATGTTCTCGGGCTTCAGGTCGTTGTAGACCAGGCCGATCGAATGCAGGTAGCTCAGCGCGGGCAGGATCTCCAGCAGGTAGGCGATGGCCTCGGCGACGGGCAGCTTGTCGGCCTTCCCGTCCCTGGGGTGCTGCTTGAGGGACTGCCCGCCGATGTACTCCATGACGATGTAGCCGACCGGATCGCCGTGGGAGTCCTTGTGCTCGACGAAGTTGAAGATCTGCACGATCTGCGGGTGCACGACCTCGGCGAGGAACTGCCGTTCGGCCATCGCGATCGCCTGCGCCTCGGCGTCGCCGGAGTGCACCAGGCCTTTGAGTACCACCGGACGGTCGTTGACGTTGTGGTCGAACGCCAGGTACACCCAGCCCAGACCGCCGTGCGCGATGCAGCCCTTGACCTCGTACTGGCCGGCCACGATGTCGCCGGGATTGAGCTGGGGCA